>CAJQSW010000009.1 GCA_905616455.1 uncultured Candidatus Pelagibacter sp.
GCAATATCATCTGAGATTGCTGATATTTGAGCTTCTAATGATCCCGAATTATTAAAATTTATTTTATTATTAAAACTTTTTAATCCAATAAGCCTTTTAACTGTAGAGAGATCTTTAATGGGACCATTGTGTTTTATTAACCCATCTAAAGTTTCTAAAGTTAGATTAAGACCTTTAAATTTTAGGTATTTATGCTCAAGAAACATTATAATTCTTAAGGTTTGAAGGTTGTGGTCAAAGCCACCAAAATTAGACATACATTCATTCAGGGCATCTTCTCCCGCATGTCCAAAAGGTGTATGGCCTAAATCATGAGCCAAACTTAAGGTTTCTGCTAGATCATCATTTAAACCTAAGTGCTTAGCAATAGATCTTGCAATTTGTGCAACTTCAATTGAATGTGTAATTCTAGTTCTATAGTGGTCACCTTCAGTATTAACAAAAACTTGAGTTTTATGCTTTAATCGTCTGAATGATGCACTGTGAATAATTCTATCCCTATCTCTTTGAAATGGTGTTCTGTAAAGTGAATTAGCTTCTTTAAAAATACGACCTTTGCTTTTAGATAAGGCTAAATTTGAGTAATTATTCATACTTTAAATTCGATAAATTGATATTATATTAGTAGTATCAGTCTTGTTATATGATTAAAGAAATTAAATTTACAGATAAAGCCATTAAACAGATTAATAATTTGTTGTCCCAGAAAGATCCAGGGTCATACTTTAGAATCGCTATTAAAGGTGGTGGATGTTCTGGATTTCAATATGAATTCACTTTTGATAAAGAGTTGGCTTCTGACGATTTAAAACATGAAAATATCCTTATCGATAAAACTTCAGCTGATCTATTAAAAGGTTCTGAAGTTGATTTTGTTACAGAA
Organism: uncultured Candidatus Pelagibacter sp.; assembly: GCA_905616455.1. The sequence goes on from CAJQSW010000009.1 coordinate 884, forward strand.
TTAATTGGTGATCAATTCAAAATATCAAATCCACAAAGCAAATCTTCTTGCGGTTGTGGTGTTTCATTCTCAGTATAATGATTATTACATCTTGGAATGTAAATTCTGTTAGGGCTAGAATTGAAAATATTAAAGAATATCTAAAAAAATTTTCTCCTAACGTTGTTATGATGCAAGAAATTAAAACACAAGATGAGACTTTTCCCTATGATGATTTTTCAGCTTTAGATTATGAAAGTCATGTATTTGGACAAAAAAGTTATAATGGAGTTGCTATTATATCTAAGCACAAACTAGAGAATATTAGAATTGATTTAATTAAAGACAAATTGAAACAATCTAGAATTATTTCAGCAGAATTAAAATATAAGAAAAAAAATATTCAACTAATTAACATTTACACACCAAACGGTAATCCTGTAGATACTGATAAATATAGTTATAAAAAGGAATGGTTAGATACTTTGATTAAACAGCTAAAAACTCTTTCAAAGAAAAATGAAAATATTATTTTAGCAGGTGATTTTAATATTCTTCCTTCAGCAGAAGATGCTTATAATATCAAAGGGTTTGAAGATGATGCTTTATATAGACTTGAGATAAGAAAAAAATTTAGAGAAATGATTAATCTAGGTTTTCATGATGCTTACCGTCATATTCATGGTGAAACAGAGGGTTATACTTATTGGGATTATATGAGGGGTGCTTGGCAGAAAAATAATGGATTAAGAATTGATCACTTCTTAGTATCAAATTCTTTATTAAATATAGTTAAGAATGTCAAAATTAATAAAGACCCAAGAGGAAAAGAAAAGCCCTCTGATCACACACCTATTGAAATTGAATTAACTTAAAGATTTAATTTTATTAACAAGTTCTTCATTAATATTTCTTGGACCTTTATCTAGTCTATTTTTATGTCTTCTTTCACCTGGAAGTCTAACACCATCCATAGCGGACATTTTATTAAAAAATTCATCTGCGTGTTTATCCCAGCCTTTACCAGAAATTTTCTCAGGTGAGATTGCTATAATAAATTCGCCACCACTTGGGGGGCCACCATCGTTATTATCTTTAGCAGCAGTTTCAAAACTAAAATTTTCACCAATTAAAGCACCAGCTAATAACTCAACCATCATTGCAATACTAGATCCCTTGTAACCACCGAACGGTAATATAACACCACCGTCAGTAATTTCTCCAGGATCAGTAGTTTCTTTTCCATCTTTAGTTAAGCCAGTTCCTAGGGGTACTTTGTGCCCTTCTCTTTTTGCTATTTGAACTTCGCCCATAGCCATTGAGGCGGTGGCCATATCATAAACAACTGGAGTTTTGCCAGGTCTAGGCCAAGCAAAAGAAATTGGATTTGTTCCATACAAAGGTTTTGTAGCACCTGCTGGAGCAACGGCTGGTTTGTAAGACGTACAAGCTATTCCAACAAGTCCAGCCTCAGCAATAGCCTCTGTCTCAGGCCATAGAGCAGCCATGTGATGAGAATTTTTTATGGCAAGAACTGCTACACCATTTTTTTTAGCTAAATCAATAACTGCTGGTAGCCCTAAACTTAAAACCATTGGTGCAACGGCATTATTACCTAATACTTTAATAATACTTGGAGCAACATTTTCTAATTCAGGTCTTGCTTTGCCATTAATCTTTTTACTTTTTAAACCTGCTACATAAGCAGGTAATCTAAACAAACCATGTGATACTGAGCCATCTCTTTCGGCCCTCATAATTGTGTCTGCTAAAATACTGGCATTTTCATTATCACAACCATTAGCTAATAATGTTTTTTTAGCTAATTCTAATATTTCATTTAAGGTTAAGGAAACTGTATTCACACAAACTATTAAATATTATTTATGTTTACTTTTCAAATCCTTTTTTAAATCTTCGTGATCACCTACCACATTATGATACTGGCTTTTAGTTACATACTTTTCTAAAAAAGGTACTGCTAATAGAGGTAAGAATCCACCAAGAACAATTCCATAAGCTGCACTTTTTAAGTTAGGATCAAGCATGGCTGCTATAAAGTCCGCTATAATATGAGCTAAAACTATTCCAATAATTCCAGCAATTGCACCATTAGAAACCAATTTTAAAAAACGGTTAATACTCCAACCTGAATAAAAACCAATTAATGGAATTAATGTATGTATAAAGCCAAAGATAAAGCCTCTTAGTATTCCGTATTCTTCTATAAGTTCTTCTAAAAAATGAAGAAATTCTGGTAATTCGTGTGAGTGTTCCATTAGTTACATCTCCTACATATTGTTGAGACTTCAAGTTGAAACTTATTGAAGTCATATTTTTTTATTGGGTTTTTTTTAAATATTGTTTCAAATAATTCTGAATTAAGTTCTTCTGTATCGCCGCAATCTCTACAAATAGCTATAGATGGATTATGCTTAACATGTTCATGGCTGCACAATACATAGGTCTTATTTTGATTGGATTTATGTATCTTATCTTCTTCTATTAGTTTTTTTAAAGATCTGTAAACAGCCATCGGTTGTATCTTCTTAAATTTTTGAAATTTATCTAATATTTCATAAGCAGTTAAATGCTTATTGGATTTTTTAATTATATTAAAAACTATATCATTATTATTCATTATGTGATGTTATAACATAACACTTTATTATGTCAATACCCCTTTGGTAATAAAGATTTTTGTTTCCTCTATAATTGTAATAAATTAAAAATAAAACTTACATATAGAGGAGACTATGTTTATAAAAAAATACCTTAAATGGATTAGTACAACTTTAGTGTTAACAGGAATATTATTAACCAATCTAAACATCTACCCTATCAATATTTACTTTCATGGGCTTGGTGTTATTGGTTGGACAATAGCTGGTTTTATATCTAAGGATAAGGCTATATTGACTAATTTTGGTTTACAAATACCCCTTTTCTTAATGGGAATTTATAAGGTTATATTTTAGATTTAATATAAATACGACAAGTTGTATTTAAAGTATTTTAGAACTAGACAAATATATTAGTTAATATAACTAACGATGAATCAGCATCTTATAATTTATCTTATTAAATTTAATTGTAGATATAATTTCTCACCCATATTAAATCATCTTGAAGAATATGAATCGTTCGAAATGGAAAATAATAAAGATAAAATAGAAAGATAAAATTTATGGAACTAACATTATTGTATACAATTATCGGATTTGCTTTAGCCGGATATAGCGTAATAGCAAATGACTCCATTCAAACATTGGGAACTTTTATTGCCTCAAAACAAAAATGGTTTAAATGGTACACACTTGCTAGTGCAGCATCATTTGTGCTAATTCTTGCAATTACTTGGGGTTGGTACAGCAATGATGGAGATATATCATATGGAAGATTAACTCAAATACCTTACCAAGAAATTCAATGGTATCATGCTGTGGCACCAGGAATACTTTTAGTATTAACTAGATTTGGAATACCCGTCTCTACAACTTTCTTAGTTTTATCAGCTTTTGCGTCAACTGTAATTCTTGAAAAAATGCTCATGAAAAGTGTTGTGGGTTATGGTCTTGCTGCAATAGCTGCATATATTTGCTGGATTATTATTTCAAAATTTATTAATGAAAAATTAGATGAAGTTGAAGATAAATGGATTGGTTTTTGGCGTAACTCAGTATGGCTTACTTCGGGCTTGTTATGGTGGGCATGGTTATCTCATGATGTGGCTAATATAGCTGTATATCTGCCAAGACAATTAGATGTAACATTATTATTAATCGTTCTGGGTTATTTTACAGTTCTATTATTTTATATTTTTTACATTCATGGTGGAGCTATTCAAAAAGTAGTTTTAGAGAAAACTGGAACAAGGTATGCAAGATCTGCAACGATAATAAATATTATTTATGCAGGTGTGCTTTATTACTTTAAAGAACTTAATGACTTACCTATGTCTACTACCTGGGTGTTTGTAGGGCTATTATGTGGAAGAGAGTTAGCAATTGCTTCAATGAATAGTGATTATAAATTCAAATATGTTTTCCCACTTATTGGCAAGGATTTTCTTAAAATGACTTTAGGTTTAACAGTGTCAGTAGCAATTGTACTTGCAATTCATTATATAATTATTCCAAACGGGTTTTTCTAAATTATTAGTTATTTGGTTGTATTCGATTTATTTAATACGGCCATATATATCTTGGTATCTAACAATATCAGTTTCCTTCAAAATAGATCCAACCTGCGCTTCAATAATTTTAATTGGTTTGCTACCAGGGTTTTCAATCCTATGAACAGCACCTAATGGAATGAATATATGATCGTTTTGTTTTTTAGAAAAACTATCTTTATTAAGTGTAATTTTTGGTGTTCCTTGAATAACCAGCCAGTGTTCAGATCTATGATGATGTTTTTGTAAACTTAATATTCCTTTTGATTTAACAAATAATTCTTTAATTAAAAAACCTTTACCTTTAAATAAATTAACGTACCTACCCCATGGTCGATAATAAACATTTTTTTTCTTATGATATTTATTCTTATTTTTATCATACATTTTTAAGATCTCTTTCCAGCTACCAAGATCTGACCAAGGAATATCTAATTTAATTGCATTAATTTGTTTCATTTTTTCTAAAATTGCATAGTCAAAAGATTTAGCAGTTGCTTTCTCGAAAGATGTTTTATTTAAATAATAAGTGTTATCTTTAAGTCTCGCTTTTGAAACCGCGTTAACACAATTTTTATATATTGTTGGTTGATATTTTTTAAAGTTATTTATTATTGAATCTTTTCTTAAAAAAAACATTCCAGAGTTCCAAAAACCTTTTTGCATGATTACTTGTTTGGCTTTAGCTTCAGTAGGTTTTTCAATAAATCTAGTTACTTTATTAATATTTCCTTTAACTTTTTTCGTTGTAAAATAACCGTATTCGCTAGAAGGAGCAGTTGGTTTAATACCAAAAATAAATATATTTTGATCAGTTAAATTGGCTTTATTTTTGTTTATAGCTTTATTAAAAATACTTGCTTTTTCCATCAGGTGATCGGCTGCGAAAAACATCAAGGGTTGTTCATGTGGAATATCTTTAATTAATGCTGAAGCTAAGATTGCTGGAGCTGTGTTTCTTTTAGATGGCTCTAATACTATTTTATAGTTTTTAACTTTAAATTTTTTTAAATAACTTTTTACTAACTTTAAATACTTAGCGTTTGTACTGATAATTGGATAGTCAAAAGCTGGCCCTTTAAGACGTTCTAAAGTTTTTTCTAATAAACTCCACCCACCAAAATCAATAAATTGTTTTGCTAAATTATTTTTGGATTGTTCCCAAAGTCTTGTTCCAGCTCCGCCACATAAAATAACGGGTCTAATTTTCATTAAATATCAGCGTAAACTTTTACTTCTTTTCTTTTACCAGGATGTGTTGGTGCACCTAAATAAGCAGGACCTACTGTTTGAGCATATTTCCAAATAGTTCCAGATCCAAAGCTTGATTTTTTTGGTTTCCACTTTTTACGTCTTGCAGCTAACTGTAATTTAGTTAATCTAACGTTAATCGTTCCTTTTTTAGCATCGATATCAATAATATCTCCATTACGTAATAAAGCTAAAGGGCCTCCTAAAGCCGCCTCAGGACCAACATGACCTACACAAAAGCCTCTTGTAGCACCAGAGAACCTACCATCAGTAATTAGAGCAACCTTCTCACCCATACCTTGTCCATAAATGGCACCCGTTGTTGAAAGCATCTCTCTCATACCAGGGCCACCTACTGGACCTTCATAACGGATAATGATTACATCACCTTCTTTATATTTTTTATTTTGTACTGCAGCCATTGCAGCTTCCTCATTATCAAAACATCTTGCTTTACCAGTGAATTGTAATTTTTTTAATCCAGCAATTTTAACAATACCACCGTCTGGTGCTAAGTTACCCTTAAGACCAACAACTCCGCCATCTGGTGAAAGAGGATTGTCATAAGCTCTTAAAACTTTTTGTTTAGGGTTAAATTTAATATTTTTTAAGTTTTGTTTCATCGTCTTTCCTGTAACCGTCATACAGTCACCATGAATAAATCCACCCTCATAAAGCGTTTTTAATAACATCGGAACCCCACCAGCTAACCACATATCTTTTGCAACATATTTTCCCCCTGGTTTTAAATCGGCAAGATAAGGAGTTTTCTTAAATATTTTAGCAACATCCATTAGATCAAATTTAATTCCAATTTCATTTGCTAGAGCAGGTAAATGTAAAGCAGCATTAGTTGAACCACCAGTAGCAGCAACAATTGTTGCGGCATTTTCTAAAGATTTTTTTGTAACAATATCTCTTGGACGAATATTTTTTTCCAATAAGTTCATTACAGTTTTTCCACTTAATAAAGCGTACTTATCTCTTTCTTTGTATGGAGCAGGTGTTCCAGCTGAATAAGGTAATGCTAAACCAATAGCTTCAGAAACACAGGCCATAGTATTTGCAGTAAATTGACCCCCACACGCACCAGCACTAGGACAAGCTACAAGTTCTAATTTTCTTAATTCTTTTGCAGACATTTTACCTGCAGAGTGTTTTCCAACCGCTTCAAAAACATCTACAACAGTTACATCTTTGCCTTTGTATTGACCTGGTAAAATTGAACCACCATAAATAAATACACTCGGAACATTTAGCCTAACCATTGCCATCATCAAAGCAGGTAAAGATTTATCACAACCAGCAATACCAACTAATGCGTCATAACAATGACCACGAACTGTAAGTTCTGTTGAGTCAGCAATAATTTCACGAGATACTAAAGAAGATTTCATTCCCTCATGACCCATCGCAATACCGTCTGTAACAGTTATTGTACAAAATTCTCTTGGTGTTCCACCTGAAGCTCTAACACCTTTTTTAACTGATTGAGCCTGCCTCATTAAAGCAATATTACAAGGTGCAGCCTCATTCCAAGTTGATACAACACCCACAAAAGGTTTTGCTACATCTTTTTCCGTTTCACCCATGGCGTAATAAAATGACCTGTGAGGAGCTCTATCTGCTCCAAGTGAAGTATGTCTGCTTGGTAGTTTTTTCTTATTAAATTTACCCATTATAAACTTTCTATTGTTACAGATATCTTTTTAATATCATTTTCTAAATTATTATAATTATTTTTTTCCTGATCAACAATATCTTTTGGTGCTCTATCAACAAAGCCTTTATTAGCTAATCTTTTTGATATTTTATCCATTTCTTGTTGGTATTTATTTTGTCTATTTATTAAATTTTCTTTAATTAACTTTAAATCAACATCTTCAGCAAAATATACTTTAAATAAGTCACCAGACACCATCAGTGTAGGGGCAGGTTTGTCTAGATCTTTATGAAATAAATTATTAATTCTTCCTAATCTTTTTAGAATAATTTCGTTTTCAGCAAAAAAAGTTTTTTCATTTTTGTCGATACCTTCAATTGAAACATCTATAAAAGAGCCTGGACTTACATTTAATTCATTTTTAAATCCTCTTAACTCAGAAATAATACTAATAATTTTTTCAACTTGGTCTGTACTTGCGTCCTTCTCTGACTTACCTGTTGGCCAATTTGCTAACATTAAAAATTTTTTACCAGAGTTGTCAAATTTATTTTTTAACCAGATTTCTTCTGTAATGAATGGTATGAATGGATGTAGCAATATTAGTATTTGTTTAAATATATAGGCTGACACTTCTCTTACTTCTACTTTAGCTTTTTCATCTTCTGAAAATAGTATTGTTTTGGACAATTCTAGGTACAAGTCACAATATGAATGCCAAGCAAATTGATATGCATTTTTAGCTGCCTCATCGAACCGGTATTCTTTCAAATTTTTTTCAATTTTGTCTTTAGCTAATAGTAATTCTGAATAAATCCATTTATTAATATTAATTGTTAATTTTGGAGTGTTATCAATCTTACTAAAATCACAATTATTGGTTATTAAGAAATTATTAGCGTTCCATAATTTATTTAAAAAATTTCTATAACCTTTAACCCTATCTTCTGATAGTTTTACATCCGTTCCAGGTGAGGCCATTGAAAGTAAGGTAAACCTCAAAGCATCTGCACTAAATTTTTCAATTAAATCTAGGGGATTAATTACGTTACCTTTTGACTTTGACATTTTTTGACCCTTCTCATCTTTAACAAGAGCATGAACATAAACATCTTTAAAGGGTTCTTTGTCTAAGAATTCCATTCCAAACATAATCATTCTAGCAACCCAGAAAAATATAATGTCAAAACCCGTTACAAGAACGGATGTCGGGTAAAATTTTTCAACATAATCTTTATTGTCAGGCCAGCCTAATGTTGCAAAAGGCCATAAACCAGATGAAAACCATGTATCCAACACATCGGGATCACGTACTAATTCTACATCTTTATTATAATGTTTATTTGCTGCAATTTTTGCTTCCTTTTCATTAACAGCAACAAATATTACTTTATCTGGACCATACCAAGCAGGTATTTGATGACCCCACCACAATTGTCTTGAAATACACCAGGGCTCAATATTATTCATCCATTGAAAATAAGTTTTTGACCAATTTTCTGGAAAAAAATTAGTTTTTTTTGAATTAACAACTTCTTTAGCTTTGGTGGATAGTTTTTTTGCATCAACAAACCACTGCTCAGTTAAAAAAGGTTCAATTACAGAGTTTGATCTGTCTCCATATGGAACTTTATTCTTAATATTTACTTCTTTTACAAAAAATTCATTTACCTTAAGTTCTTTTAATATTTTCTTTCTGGCTTCAAAACGATCAAGACCAATATAATCTTTTGGTGCATTTTGATTTACTTTACCAGCTTCTGTAAAAATATTTATTATTTCAAGGTTGTTTCTTTGACCTACATCGTAATCATTAAAGTCGTGAGCTGGTGTTATCTTTAAAGCTCCAGTACCCTGCTCTGGGTCAGCATAATTATCTTCTATAATCTTAATTTTTCTACCAACAATTGGAACTGTAACATTTCTACCTACAAAATTTTTAAAACGTTCATCATTAGGATTTACAGCTATGGCTGTGTCCCCAAACATTGTTTCAGGTCTTGTTGTTGCAATTGTTATAAACTCATCAGTGTCGTCAACTGGGTATTTTATATAATACATTAAAGAATTAACTTCTCTCTGATCTACCTCTAGATCGGAAATAGCTGTTTTTAAAACTGTATCCCAATTAACTAGTTTTTTATCTTTATAAATAATTTTTTTTTTATGAAGTTCAACAAAAACTTTTACTACAGATTTAGAAAGATTTTGATCCATCGTGAAGGCATTTCTAGACCAATCGCACGAACAACCAAGTTTTTTAAGTTGATTGATTATAATGTCACCATATTGCTCCTTCCATTCCCAAACTTTTTCAATAAACTTTTCTCTACCAATTTCATTTTTATCAATTCCATCTGCAATTAATTTTTTTTCTACTAAAGCCTGTGTGGCAATCCCTGCATGATCTGTTCCTGGTTGCCATAGTGTTTCATAGTTATTCATACGGTGATATCTCACTAACAGATCTTGAATTGAATTATTTAGAGCATGCCCCATATGCAAGCTTCCTGTAACATTTGGTGGTGGTATAACTACTGAAAATTTTTTTTTATTTGTTGTGGGTTTAAATAGATTATTTTTTTCCCAATAAGAGTAAATCTTATCTTCCACATCAGAATGTATGTATTTATCATTGCTCATAAGGTATTCATAAGTTTATAATTTAAAAATAACAATTAACAATAATCAATTTGTTAACTTATTTGGTAGACTAATTTTTAATATTTTATATATAAAAGCTTATCTATTTGCTTTATTGTAAGATGTAAGGGCAACGTGGCGGAATGGTTACGCAGAGGATTGCAAATCCTTGTATCCCAGTTCGATTCTGGGCGTTGCCTCCAAAAAAAATCTTGTTTTACTCTAAAAAAAAAGTAAGTTGTGTTTTTGATATTCCTCGGTAGCTCAGTTGGTAGAGCAGTTGACTGTTAATCAATTGGTCGTAGGTTCGAGTCCTACCCGAGGAGCCAAAATATTCCATTCTTAATATTAAATAATTTAATTTTATTATTTTACAAAATAACTTAGATAGAATTACCTTAAGCAAACTTACTTAGAGAAAAATTTTTATGAAGTTGCTATCAAAAATTATCTAAAAATCTTAAAATTTTAAATTAACCTACTTTTGAAATTCCAATTGTTGATATATCTAAGGATTTACTAAACTTCAATTTTTGGTCATTATTAAGTTCTGAATAAAGTTTGACTAAAAAATTATAGTTAACATTAATGTGACCTTCTTGAGTTCTTTCACGGTTAATTAGATATTCTGAAAAATCTTCAAAAAAATAATTAACTTGAACTTTTAGATAATTTGCTAGCTGAAGTAACCTTATAGAGCTAACTCCGTTAGTTCCTTTTTCATATTTTTGAATTTGTTGAAATGTAACGTTAATTGCTTTTGCTACTTTTGTTTGTGTAAGACCAAGAGCTAATCTTCTGATCTTCAATTTATTTCCTAAGTGTTTATTAAAATTATCCTCCATTAAGACCCCTCTTAAAAGTTTTGTTAAAAAAAATATTAAACTAATTTTTTTACTAAATCGCAATAAAAAAATTACTTATTTTTAATGAAATAGGTGAGTTGTCAAAATACTGTCAAGAACTTATCTTGTATCAAATGTTAATAAATTTGTTGCTAGGGACTATAAAAAATAACCTATAATATTTGACTTAAGAAAAGTTTTGTTCTTTCACTTTTAGGGTTTGCAAAAAAGTCTTGGGTTGTTGCTTTTTCTACGATCATACCTTCGTCCATAAAAATCATTTGATCAGCAACTTCCTTAGCAAATCCCATCTCATGAGTAACAACAATCATTGTCATGCCTTGTTTTGCTAAATTAACCATTACATCAAGCACTTCTTTAATCATTTCAGGATCTAATGCTGAGGTTGGTTCATCAAATAACATTATTTTAGGTTCCATACAAAGAGCTCTAGCAATAGCAACCCTTTGTTGTTGGCCACCAGAAAGTTGTCCAGGAAATTTTTGAGCTTGGTCTAAAATTTGTACCCTTTCGAGGTGTTCTAAAGCTAATTTTTCTGCATCTTTTTTAGACATTTTTTTTACCCAAATTGGAGCTAAAGTGCAGTTATCTAAAATTGACAAATGAGGAAATAAATTAAACTGTTGAAAAACCATTCCAACTTCAGCTCTAACCTGTTCTATATTTTTTGTATCCTCTGAAATTTCTGTTCCATCCACTATAATGGTTCCCTTTTGATGCTCTTCTAACCTGTTGATACATCTAATTAGTGTAGATTTTCCAGATCCTGACGGTCCACAGACAACAATTTTTTCCTTTGGTTTAACTTCAAGGTCTATATCTTTTAAAACCTGAAAATCACCAAACCATTTATTAACTTTTTGTATTTGAATAATTGAGTCTGACATAATTTATCTATCTGTTTTGTATTTTAATTCTAATTTTTGACTATATTTACTCATACTGTAACAAATAATCCAGAATATTATTCCAGCAAAGACATATCCTTCCATTGAAAAACCTAGCCATTTTGGATTAGTTTTTGCTAAGTTTAACATTCCAACCAACTCTAAAAGGCCTACTACGAATATTAAAGGTGTATCTTTTATAAGAGCCAAGAATGTATTAGCAATTCCTGGTATTACTAATTTTAAAGCTTGAGGAAGAATAACAAACACATGCATTCTCCAATACCCCATACCAAGAGATTTAGCAGCATCATATTGCCCCCTAGGTAAAGCCTGAAGTCCACCTCTTATAACTTCCGCTGTATAAGCAGCCTCAAATAAAGTGATAGCAACAACAACTCTAATTAATTTATCAACATAGGTTCCATCAGGTAAAAACATAGGAAACATTACTGCAGACATAAATAGTACTGTAATTAAAGGTACGCCCCTCCAAAATTCTATAAAAGAAAGTGATGAATATTTAACAATAGGTAAATTAGATCTTCTTCCAAGAGCCAACATCATACCCAAAGGGAAACAAAAAATTAGAGAAAAGAAAGATACCATAAAAGTTAAGGATAAACCTCCCCAAGCACCTGTTTCTACCCACACTAATCCAAATGAACCCCCGGATACTATATAGTAGATTAAGATAAATGAAATAATAGGTAAAATAAGAACATAATATAAAGATAGATAATTCCTAAGTCTTGTTGGAGCAAAAAAACCAGCTGCCATAAACACAAGGACAGCAATAAATGTTAAATTAACTCTCCATTGTTCTGCATTAGGGTACATTCCATACATAAATCTATTAAACCAAACTTTGATATAAACCCAACAAGCCCCACCACCAGTACAAGCTTCTTTGCTATCACCAGCAAAATTGGCATCTAGAATAAGCCAATTTAATAATGGAGGTAATCCAAAAATTATAAGTAAAATTATAGATACACTTAATGCAGCATTGAAATTAGTTGTGTTAATATTTTTATTGAGACTATCTAAAATCTTTATACCTGAAAATTCTATTCTAATTAAATGAAGCCCAATAACTCCAAAAATTAATGGTGTGAAAAAATTAATAATTCTAGGTAAAAAAGAAGTAATATTTGTATTAAAATAGTTATTTAAATAAAAATCAATAATTCCAACTGAAAAAAATAAGACACCTAAGATTAAAGAAATATTTCTATTTTTGTGATGATTAAATTTTAATATATTAAATTTGTTTATGCTCATTATTTTTCCTGTATCGCTATTCTTTTATTGTACCAGTTCATTAATAATGAAATACCCAAACTAATAGTCAAATAAGTTGCCATAGTAATTCCTACAATTTCTATAGCTCTACCTGTTTGCATCATTGCAGTGCCAGCAAAAACTAGAACTAAATCAGGATACGCAATAGCTGCAGCTAGAGATGAGTTTTTAGTTAAGTTTAGATATTGATTAGTTGTTGGTGGAATAATAATTCTTAATGCTTGAGGCATGATTACTAATTTTAAAACCTGATTTGGAGTAAGACCGATTGAGGCTGCTGCCTCTTTTTGACCTTTACCAATCCCCTGGATACCAGCTCTAACATTTTCAGCAATAAATGTTGCTGTGTAAAGTGTAAGAGCAAGAGTAAGAGCAATTAATTCAGGTGGTATTTTTAAACCACCGTCAAAAGTATATGATGATTGAGACATCTGTCTAATTACAGGATAACTCCAAGATAAATCTACACCACCAATCAAAAAAGTTAGTAATGGCAAACATATAAAAATTGCTAGAGATATGAAAAATACAGGCAATCGTTTACCCTCTTGCTCTTGTTTCTTTTTTGCATATCTTGTGAAGAAAAAAATTATAATCATTGCAATAATTATAGTTGTAAAAAAAACATCAAAGTTTGTCCAAATTGGAGCTGGTGCATAAAGACCTTTAATTGTCATAAAAGATGAGTTTAATAACATAGGAGCGTCTTCAAGCATTGGTAAGGCTCTTAAAGCAGCAAAGTACCAAAAGAAAATTTGTAATAATAAAGGAATATTTCTAAAAAACTCTATGTAGAAAGATGCAGTTTTTCTGATTAAATAATTTGGAGATAAGCGCGCAATACCAACAACAGCACCTAATAATGTAGCTAAAATAATTCCTATAAAGGCAACAAGAAGTGTATTGAGTAGTCCAACAAGGTAAGCTCTAGCGTATGTATGAGAGCCATCATAATCTATTAAAGAAAACTGTATGTCAAAAGAGGCTTGAGTATTTAAAAAACCAAAACCAAATTCCAAACCTCTTGCACCCATATTCTCTTGAGCGTTCATGGTAAAGAAGCCAAACACTAATACTATAAAAACTAGTGTTAATACTTGAGGTAGAATTTTTTTTAATTTCATTTGTGAAGTATTATAAAAAAAGGGCTAGATTAATCTAGCCCTTTTTAAATTATTTTAGATAATAATTATCTAGCTGGTGGAGTGTATAATAATCCGCCTTTAGTCCAAATATTATTTGGACCTCTGTCAGGTAAAATACCAGTGTCAGCTATATTTCTCTTATAACTTTCACCATAATTTCCAACTTGCTTGATGATTCTTAAGCTCCAGTCTTGATCTAGGCCTAAATACGAACCTAATTCACCTTCAGTACCAACTAATCTTTTAATTGCTGGGTTTTCTGAAACTTTCATAGCATCAGCATTTGAAGAAGAAATACCGTACTCTTCAGCTTCAATCATTACGTTTAGAGACCATCTCACGATGTCTTCCCAAACTGCATCACCTTGACGTACAACAGGTCCTAGAGGCTCTTTAGATATAGTCTCTGGTAACACTAAATGGTCATCAGGGTTTGTCATTTTTGTTCTCTGTGCTGCTAGACCAGATTTATCAGTTGTGTATGTATCACATCTGCCTGAGTCATAAGCCGCAACAACTTCATCAGCTTTTTCAAAAGCAACAGGTTCATAAGAAATTCCTTTTGAATTAAAGAAGTCTCTCATGTTTAGCTCTGTTGTAGTTCCGATGTTAGTACAAGCTGAAATTCCATTTTTGAATTGGCTTGTAGAAGTAATTCCAGAGTCTTTTCTTACCATGAAACCTTGACCGTCGTAGAAGTTTACTCCAACGAAAGTTACACCAAGATCCGCATCTCTTGAAAGTGTCCAAGTTGTGTTTCTTGATAAGATATCAATCTCACCAGAAGTTAGAGCTGTAAATCTCTCTTTAGCACTTAGTGGAGTGAACTTAACTTTGTTCGCATCACCTAATACTGCAGCAGCAACTGCTCTACATACATCAACGTCAACACCAGTCCAATTTCCAGCTGCGTCAGCATTTGAAAATCCTGGTAAACCTTGAGATACACCACATCTTACAAAACCTTTTTTCATAGTGTTTTTAAGAGTTTTAGACTTCTTAGCAGCCATCGTTTCTGTTGTAAAAGCGAACAGAATTGCAACCATAGCGACTAGAGAAGTTAATTGTTTTACGTATTTAAACATATTTTATTCCTCTGTTTTATTATTTATTTGTTAACAAATAATTCAAATAAATTTGAATCACTTTGACTATCTATTAATATATTATTCCGTCAAAGAAAAATTTAGTCCTATAAAAATAACTCATACTAGATGTTGTGTTAATTAAAATAATATTAATATATCTTGTTAATGGTGCACTCTGGTGGACTCGAACCACCGACCCTCGGTTTAGAAAACAGATGCTCTATCCAGCTGAGCTAAGAGTGCGTTTAATAATATTAAATGTATTTATAGTACTAATCTAATTTTTAAAAAGAAATTTTTTACAAATAATTAACAGTGTTAAAAGTTCTAACCTACCAATAATCATAAAGAAAATTAGATAATACTTGGTTAAAAAATGTAAATCATAAAAGGTAAGGTCATTAAGCCCATACATTGATGAATTGACTGTATTCATTAAAGTTAAGATAGACAATTTAAATGAATTTTCAAAATCAATACCACTAAAGGTCAATAAAAAAGTTAAAAACAATAAAGATAAAATAAAAATTATAACTGATAAGAAGTATTTATAAATCTCATCTAGTTTAAAAGATTCTTTAGAAAATAAATGCTTATTAATATAAACATTTTTTGGTTTGCTGTATGACAATATTTCATTAATAGAATATTTAAATAAAGAATAAATTTTTAAAAATCTAAGACCTGAACTTGTAGAAAAAAAGGATCCACCAATCATAACTAATATTAAAAAGATAAAAGATAAATTTGCCGAGTCATTATTGAGGGAAAAACCTATGTTCGAAACACTACTTGTAAGAGATAGGAATAATTCACTAAAATTATTATCAAAATTAAAAAAAATAAAAAAAATAAGCAGTAGAGTTAAGAAATAAAATAATAAATGAACATCTTCATTAAAGAAATTTAAATTATGATTTTTTGTAAAAATTAAATTATAAATGAGAAATATACTAAAAAAAGACAACAACATAAGCAATGACATTATTATAATCTGTGAATTATTTATTAAGATATTAGATAAATTATTTGAAGGTAGAAAGCCACCAGATGAAATAATGGTCATTGCAAGATTTAAAGAATTAAACATTCTAATTTCAAAAATATTTAAAATTACAAAAATTCCTAGTGTTATTAATGAATATAATAAAAAAATTTTTAAAGATTGTTTTAAAGTTTCTGCTTTATTGAAAGAAATAAAATTTGTTAAAGATTTTTTAAAACTATAATCAAAAATATCTATTAAAAGTATAATTGAAAATAAAAAATAAAGACCACCAACCCACTGAGATGCAGATCTCCATAAGATTAAACTTTGATCAATATGATTAATATTATTAAAGATAGTAAAGCCTGTAGATGTAAAACCAGATATGGCTTCAAAATAAGAATTAACAAAAGTTAAATTATAAATGCTAAAATAAAAGGGTATCGCAATAATTATGGGTAATAAAAAATAACCAAGCAGTATAGTAAGTATTTTTTCATAAATTGTTGTTTTCTTTTCATCATTATTTTTAGATATATAAAATATTAAAGTTAACAATACGGATGCTAAAAAGGTATAAACATAAGTATTTAAATTAAGGTATAAATTTAAATAATATGAATAAATGATATTGAAAAATGCTAAAATTGAAATTATTCCACAAAAAACACTTAAATAAATGAATTTAATATAGTTCATTTAATTAAATCGAACTTATACGAAACATATTTTCAACCATATGTAAGAAATCTTTTTTGGCTAATAAGACAACAATATCCTCTTTTTTAAATATAAAATTAGACCTAGGTATAATTACCTTATCTTCTCTTAAGATTGCCCCAACACGTATTTCATCTGGTAAGTTCGAATTTTTTAATTCTTTATTAATCAACACAGAGGTATCAATTATTTCTGCTTCAATGATTTCATATTCTCCATTTAAAATACTGTATGCGTTTTCTATTGAGCCTTTGTGAATGTGTTTCAATATACTAGACACTGTATTCATTCTTGGATCAATAAAGTCATCAATTTTTAGGGAAGACTGAAGAAGGGAATAATTTGGTTTATTAATTAGCGCCATTGTTCTCTTGTCACTTAATTCACTGTTATCTTTTGCAAATTTTTCAACTAATACACTTATCATTAAATTATTTTCATCATCATTCGTGAGAGCTAATACTGTTTGCACTTCATCAATATTTGCTTCAATCAAAATTTCCTCGTCTAGCGCATCACCATTAATTACAATTGTATTATTAAGTTCACTTGCAATAAGTTCTGCTCTTTCTTTATTTTTTTCAATAATTTTTACTCTTGCAGAATCAAAGCTTTCTTCAAGATTCTTAGCTAGATGAAAACCAATATTTCCACCACCAATAATTAAAATTTTATTAGAAATTTTCTCATTATGACCAAATACTGTTAGCGTGTCTTTCATTTGAGAAGCATTAATTATAACGTAGGCCTTGTCATCCTGAAGCATAACATCATTTTTTTTTAACATAATAAATTTATCTTCTCTGATAACACCCATTATATTTGAATCTAATTTAGGGAATTTTTTAGTAAGTTCTTTAAGTTTAATATCTTTTAGAGGACATTTTTCATTAATCAAAATTTCTATAAGTCTGATTTTATTATCAGCAAACGGAACATTATCTAGTGCTCCAGGAGCTTCTAGTTTTCTTTGTAACGATCTAGCTATTTCAATTTCTGGAGAAATTATAACATCGATTGGTAAGTTTTCTTTGTTATATACTTTTGTAAATTTGGGATTTAAATAATCTTGAGACCTTATTCTTGCAATTTTTTTCTGAACATTAAAAATTGAAAATGCTATTTGACATATAAGCATATTAATTTCATCATTACGAGTTACTGCGATAATCATATCAGCATCAGAAGCATTTGCTTTTTCCAAAATTGATGGATAGGTTGCTTTACCGACAATAGATTTCACATCTAATGTGTCATCGATTTTTTGAATGTCCTCACTGGATTGATCAATTATTGTTATAGAATGACCTTGTTCACTTAAAATTTTAGCAATGGTAAAACCAACTCTACCTGCTCCACAAATAATTATATTCATTTAGTTTAATTCCTTAATACCTAGGCCTTTTAATTTTCTATGTAAGGCAGATCTTTCCATTCCAATAAAATCAGCAGTTTTTGATATATTGCCATTAAATTTTTTTAATTGAGTAGTTAAATACTCCTTTTCAAAAATTTCTCTAGCTTCTTTTAATGGTATGGATAAAGAGTTTTCTATTGCATTATCATCTATATCTGAAGTTTTAAGAGATTCTTTAATTATATTTGAAATTTTATCAGAACTATCAGGAGAAAGTATTGCAATTCTTTCAATTAAATTTCTTAACTCTCTGACATTACCTGGCCAATCATAATTAAGTAGATAATTATTATTGGTATCAATATTCATCTTCTTTAAATTGTAATTTTTTGAAACTTTTTCTGAAAAATATTCAACCAACAAAGGTACATCAGAAATTCTATTTTTAAGAGGCTCTATATTTATCTCAAATACGTTTAGTCTATGGTATAGATCTTCTCTAAAATTTCCATTTTCAATTTCTTTTTTAATATTTTTACTTGATGAGCATATAATTCTGACATCAACATTTATATCATTATTGCCATTAATTCTCTTAAATTTTTGATCTATTAAAACACGTAAAATTTTAGATTGTGTATCAAGAGGAATTTCTGAGATTTCATCTATTAAAAGAATTCCTCCTGAAGATTTCTCTAAAGCTCCATATGAAATTGATCCATTACTTTTCTCTTCTCCAAATAATTCAAGTTCGTATTTTTCTATATCTAATAACGCACCATTCAAAACTACAAAGGGTTTCTTCTGTCTTTTAGATTCTTTATGTATTTTTCTTGCAATTAATTCTTTGCCAGAACCAGTTGGACCATTAATAAAAATTCTACTGTCAGAAATTGAAAATTTATTTATTTGATTTTTTATATTTTTAATATTTTCACTATCTCCAATTAGTTCGTAGGAATAAAAAAGCTTACTCTCAAATTCTTTATTTTCATTTTTTAAGTTAATATTTTCAACAGCGCGGTGAACAAAATTTAATAATCTTTCTTGATTAAATGGTTTTTCAATAAACTCAAAAGCTCCAGCTTTAAGAGCTTTGATTGCCATTTCAACATTAGCATGACCTGTTATTATAATTACTGGAATATTTTTATCTTTTGTTTTTATATGTGAAAGAAGTTCTAAGCCATCGTTATCACCTTTGTCTAACTTAACATCAATAATCGCAACATCTGGAAGTTTTTTATCAATTTCTTTTAGCGCCTGACTATAATTGGTCGCTAATCTTGTTTTGTATCCCGCATCATTAATCAGATCATTAATAATATTTCTTATGTCAGCATTATCATCAATAATTAATATTTCTTTACTCATTTTATAAATCTAATTATTATTTTAGCTCCATCTTCAATTGTTATAAATTCAATTGATCCATTATGGTCATTTATTATTTTATTAACTATAGCCAAACCTAAACCTGTACCCTTTTCTTTCGTTGTAAAATATGGGTTTAAAAGATCCTTTATATTATCCTTAAAAGTTCCAAAACCTAAACCATTATCTATAATTATAAAATCAATATCAGACATAGTAACATTTAAAAAAATGTCAATTTTACCTTTAAAACTTATATTATTTGATCTTTTTTCCTGAATACTCTCAATGGAGTTTTTAATCATATTGAAGAAAACTCTACTTAATTGTTCATTATCTGAATTAAGAATTACTTCATCCATATTAACATTAAAATTAATTGAAATGTTTCTATCTAGTTCTTTTATAAAATTAATGTTCTCTTTTATCAAGGATACCAAGTCATTATCTTTTAGTATTGGTTTAGGCATTCTTGCAAAATCAGAAAATTCATTTACTAAATTTTCAATTTGTTTTATTTGTTTTCCTATAATTTTTAAACTTTTAGTAAAATCATCTTTTTGTTCAATTTCCATTTTATCGGTGTACTTGCTTTTTAATCGATCTATAGTTAATTGAATTGGTGTAAGTGGATTTTTAATTTCATGAGCTAATTTTCTAGCTAGATTTTCCCAAGCTTCGTGTCTTTCATTAATAATTAATTTATTTTGTTGAACTCTCAATTGATTTGCCATTAAATTAAAGTTTTTATTAAGAAGCTCCATATCTTTATCAGCTTTAATTTCTGGAACTTTTGTATTCAAATAACCCTTACCTATATTTGAAGAGGCAATTATTAAATTATTAATCGATTTAAAAAACCTTGATGAAAACCTTATAGCTATAGATATGGATAAAAATAATAGTAGAGAGACTATGACAAGATAAATAAAGACAAAAGAAATCTTAATTCCAGTTTGTTTATTTAAAACTGTATAATAAAAATTAAGTGCCTCTTGGGACTCTAATAGGTATTGAGAAATTTTTTCATCTAAATATTTTGCTATATATAAATACTTACCTTCAAAATTTTCTAATTTCATAATTGATGCTGTTTGATTTTTATAAGCATTGAGAATTTTCAGTGGTCTTTTGTCATTTAAAACCATTTCAAGAGCTTCTTGTAAGGGTGGTCTGTATAACGATGCATCTTTTAATGTCGTTAAATAAAGAGTTCCATCTGATTCAATAATATGAACTTCATCGATGTTTCTTATTAATTTTTGAGTATTCAGAAAGCTTTTAAATTGATTGGTATTTGTTTTTAAAAAATTAATACTTTTGTTTAAATCGAACGCAATTAGTATAATTTCAGATTGAGTCTTGGTTCTTGCTTCTTCGGTATAACTTTTTGCAATTTCATAAGAGTTATTAACTGCTGTTGTAATTTTTTTATCTAAATATTTATCGAGAGCAAAAGATAATAAAAACAAAGAGAATAAGGAAATTAATATTGATGGTATTAATGTGAATAAAGCAAAAAAAGTTATATATTTTATATTGGCTTTTGAGCCACTAACATCTACATCAATTCTCAATGAAATACTCACCTCCCTAAAGATCATATAAAAAAGTACTAACAATAAAGCTATATTTCCTGTTAGAAGGAATTGCAGGCTCTGATCTGTTAATTTAAGAAAACTTTTATCTATAAAGGTTAAAAAAGTTACAATACCTAATAATAGTGTAATTAAAAATATCAATCCAATAAAAATATTTTTTTTGATAAAATTGATCATTATGAGATAAATAGATTAATAAATATTTTTATCATGAATAGTTGTTTTATAATACTTGCTGGCGGAGAAAGTAAAAGATTTAATTCTAAAATACCTAAGCCATATCATCTATATAAAAATAAACCTTTAATATTACACTCAATTGATAAGGCTAAAAGTTATGATAAATTTAGTAAAATTATTCTAGTTATTAATAAAAAACATAAATTCTATATTAACAAACTCAAAATTAAAAATGTCGAGATTATTATGGGGGGAAAGACTAGAGCTGAATCGGCATACAGGGCTTTACATAAGATTAAGAGCTACAACATTAAGAATGTATTAATTCACGATGCAGCAAGGCCTAATTTTTCTTTAAAACTTTTAGATAGATTACATAAAGAGCTCAAATTAAATGATTGTGTTATACCTGCTATTCAAACAACAGATAGTATTAAACAAAAATCTTTAGATATAGTTACAAATTTAAAAAGAAAAAACATTTATTTAATACAAACGCCCCAGGCGTTTAATTATAAAGAAATATATGCACTTCAAAATAATAGGGGTATTGAGGTCACTGATGATGCAAATTTATTTGTGAAAGCTGGTAAAAAAATAAAAATTATCAAAGGTGAAATAAATAATAACAAAATTACAATAAGTTCAGATATCAAAGCTAATAATACTATTAAATATGGTCTAGGTTTTGATGTACATAAGTTGGTACCTAATAAAAAACTTTACTTAGGTGGAATTGTAGTACCTTCTCCACTTGGTACGTTGGGTCATTCTGACGGTGATCCAGTTTTACATGCTGTAACAGATGCAATTCTCGGTGCATGCAAAATGGGAGATATTGGTGAAAAATTTTCAGATAAGAATAAAAAGTTTAAAAATATTAGATCAACTATTTTATTATCTAAGGTTATTGAACAAATAGAAATCAAAAACTTTATGATTAATAATATAGATATAAATATTATTACTCAAAGACCTAAAATACAGAAATATAAAAAAAAGATCACAAATTGTATAGCAAAGATTTGTAAGATTTCTTCTTCACAAATTAATATAAAAGGTAAAACTACTGAAAAACTAGGTGTAATTGGCAAAGAAAAAGCTATAGCTTGTGAGGTAATCGCTTCAGTAATTAAATATGATTAAAATTTTTAACTCATTATTTGTAACTATGCTTGGTCTTGGCAGAATAAAGTTTATGCCTGGCACAATTGGATCACTTGCTACAACTGTTTTTCTTTTTTATTTATTTCATTCACTTAACGTCCCATCAAATTTTATTTTGATAGGATTAATAATTATTTTTATTTATTCTTTTTACGCAGTTTCATCACATATTGAAGGTAGTAAAAATAAAGACCCTGGAGAAATTGTTATTGATGAGTTTTTAGGTCAATCTATACCTATTTATCTCTATGAGATATCCCACGGAACAACCAAAGAAAATAATGAAGCTATCATTTATTATGCTTTGTTTTTTATATTATTTAGATATTTCGATATTATGAAGCCTTTTCCAGTAAACTTCTTTGATAAAAACTTTAAAAATAGCTTTGGAGTGATAATGGATGACATTTGTGCTGGGCTTTATGTTGTTCTTACTGTTGTTTGCTTCATGATTGTTAAAAGCTATGTCTTATAATGAAAAATTTAGCTATTAAGGTTGTTAAAAAACTAACAGAAAAAAAACTTAAAATTTCATTTGCTGAATCCTGTACTGGTGGAATGCTATCTAGCACAATAACATCAATAAATGGCTCTTCTAAAGTATTTAATCTAGGGTTAATTACCTATTCAAATAAAACAAAGATAGATATTCTCAAGGTTCCAAGAGGAATTATCAACAAGTATGGTGCAGTTAGTAATGAATGTTGTTTATCAATGGTTAAAAATTTAAGTAGAATTAGTAAAGCAAATATATCAGTATCCATTACTGGCATTGCAGGTCCCAATGGTGGGACAAAATTAAAACCAGTTGGATTGGTTTATATTGGTATTAAAATAGGAAAAAAAATTGTTATTCAAAAAAATTTATTTGAAAATAAAAATAGAATTTTTATTCAAAAAGCTACTACTAATAAGGTTTTAAAGACTGTATTAGCTCTTAAATAATTGATCTGCCCTCTCTTGAAAGGCATCAGCAATTTTGTTTAATCCATATTGAAAAGAAGTTGTCATCAAAATATTAAGAAATTTATTTTTTATTTCGAAATCTACGACGAAATAAATTTCTGTTCCTTCTTTATGATCTTCAAAAGTCCACTTATTATCCAGATGTTTAAGGGGACCGTCTATATTAGTTACATAAATAGAATTTTTTTTTTTATTTAATTTTACAGCGCTTTTATAAGTATCCTTGAAGAGCCCTTTACCAATTGTTAGATCTGCAATGATATTAATAAAATCTTTTGTTTCTTTCTTTTCATGTATTTTTGCATCAATACAATATGGTACAAAAGATGGATATTTTTCTATATCTAAAACTAAATCAATAAGTTGATTCTTATCACATTTCATTAAGCGCTTAACTGAAGCTTTGGGCATTAATTATTAAATCTGTTTTTCTGTAATTGTGCAAAATCTTCGTCTGCATGATATGATGATCTAGTTAAAGGTGTCGAAGAAACTAATAAAAAACCTTTTGATTTTGCAATAGTTTCTAATTCTTTAAATTCACTTGGATGATAATAGCGATCTAACGGATGGTGTCTTACAGAAGGCTGCAAATACTGTCCAATAGTTAGAAAGTCAACATCTGCTGCCTTTAAATCATCCATCACTTGAACAATTTCATCTTTTGTTTCACCTAAACCAACCATTAAACCAGATTTAGTAAAAACGTTTTTATTAAAAAGTTTTGCATTTTTTAAAAGTTCTAAAGATGAAAAATATCTAGAGCCAGGTCTTACCTTTAAATAAAGTCTTGGCACTGTTTCAATGTTGTGATTAAAAACATCTGGGTTAGCTTCTAGTACTTTTTTATAAGCCTCACCTTTTCTAAGAAAATCAGGTGTTAAAACTTCAATAGATGTAGTTGGATTTTTTTTTCTAGTTTGATTAATAACTTCATAAAAATGTTTTGATCCACCATCCTCTAAATCATCTCTGTCGACTGAAGTTATAACAACATGTTTAAGGTTGAGTTTAAAAACCGCATCAGCAATTTTAACTGCTTCTGATGGGTCCAATCTTCCTGGTTTACCAGTTTTAACATCACAAAATGCACATGCTCTGGTGCAAGTATCACCCATGATCATAAAGGTAGCATGTCTCTTACTCCAACATTCTGTAATATTTGGGCAGTTAGCTTCCTGACAAACGGTTACTAAATTATTGTTATTAACAATTGTTTTGGTTAAAAAAAATTCTTTACTATTAATAAGTTTTGATCTGATCCAATCAGGTTTTTTTTTAATTGGATTTATAGGTTTGTTAACTTTTTCTGGATGTCTAATTGTCATTTTTCTTAATTATATAGAGGGTCTCATCTTCTTTGCCAAACAAAAACTTTTCTCTAATTAATGTCTCTACATAATCTAGATCTAGTTTGTCACTTAACAAAGAATTTTTGAATTCAAGGTCTTTAATTTTGCTTGCCAGATCAGCTTCTTCATTCTGCAGGTTAATTAAGTACTCTTTTTTTATAAAATAAGAAAAAAGACCTCTCTCTCCTTCAAGAAGATTAAAGAAAAAATAAAGTATTAAAAAAGTAGAAATTAATAAAAAGTAATTTTTTTTAATTTTATTTAACATTAATAAATTTTATTCATTTTTGCTTTTTTTCCTAATTCCTCTTCAATCCTTAGTAATTGATTGTATTTTGCAACTCTTTCGGATCTGGCTAAAGAGCCCGTTTTAATTTGATTTGAGTTTGTACCCACAGCAAGGTCAGCAATAAAAGTATCTTCGCTATCACCAGATCTATGAGAAATTATTGTTTTATAACCAACAATCTGAGCAAACTTAATAACTTCGAGTGTTTCTGAGACTGTACCAATTTGGTTAAGTTTAATTAATATTGAATTTGAGGAAATATTTAAAAAACCCTTTTTAAGTCTTTCTAAATTAGTAACATAAAGATCATCACCAACAATTTGTACATTTTTTAACGTGTTAGTTAAATTACTCCATGATGCCCAATCATTTTCTCCAAATGGATCTTCGATAGATTTAATCTTATATTTATTTATTATTTTTTGATACTTTTTAATTGATTGATCTACAGAAATAAATTTTTTTGAATGAATCGAATATTTACCCTTTTTAAATAGTTCATTTGCAGCAATATCTAAACAGATTGAAACATCTTTACCATTCTTAAAGCCAGATTTATTAATAGCTGCTACAATCAAGTCTAGAGCTTTTTCATTACTATCAATCATTGGGGCAAACCCTCCCTCATCACCTACGGAGGTCGATAAGCCTTTGCCTTTAATTAAATCCTTTAATTTATTAATTACAACAAAACAAATTCTCATGGCTTCAGAAAAACTTTTGGCTTTATCTGGTCTAATCATGAATTCTTGGATTCTTAAACCGTTATTCGCATGAGCCCCACCATTTATAATATTCATTAGAGGATAAGGTAATTTATAATTATTTTTTACTAAAAATGTTTTGTATAAAGGTACATTCTTAATTTTTGCTGAGAGTTTTTTGGCAGCCATAGATACTGCTAAAATAGCATTTGCACCTAAATTTTTTTTTTGCTTTGTACCATCAAGGTTAATTAAAGTTGTATCTATTCGTGTTTGATCATGAATATTTGTACCACTTAGTGTTTTTGAAATTTTAGTATTAACTAAGTTAATAGCGCTTAAAACACTTCTACCTAAATATTTTCTATCATTTTTATCTCTTTTTTCAAATGCTTCATATGTTCCTGTTGACGCTCCGGATGGACAAATAGCAGAAGCGCTTAAATTTTTTGCATAAACTTCTGCTTCAATTGTTGGGTTACCTCTACTGTCAAAAACTTGACGTGCTCTTATCTTTAAAATTTTACTCATTTATTTTTTGATTAAATTATCAATTTCAAAAAGTTGAGATAGTAATTTTTCTAATTTATCTAAAGGAACCATATTAGGTCCATCAGAAGGAGCGTTATCTGGATCTTGATGGGTTTCAATAAAAACGCCTGCTACACCAACAGCAACAGCTGCTCTTGCCAAATATTCTACAAATTCTCTTTGTCCACCACTCGTCTCACCCAATCCGCCAGGTTGTTGTACTGAATGTGTGGCATCAAAAATGACAGGGTAACCATTTTTTGCCATTATGGGTAAAGATCTCATATCAGAGACTAAAGTGTTATAACCAAAGCATGCTCCTCTTTCTGTCACTAAAATATTATTATTACCGGAGTCGGCAATTTTTTTAGTAACGTTAACCATATCCCACGGGGCAAGAAATTGCCCTTTTTTGACATTAATAACCTTTCCTGTTTTAGCAGCAGCAATCAACAAGTCTGTTTGTCTACATAGAAATGCTGGTATTTGTAATACATCAGCGTGCGGTGCCACTAATGAACACTGTTCTGCATTATGTATGTCTGTTAATATAGGAATATTAAATTCTTTTTTAATTTTATCAAAAATTGGTAAAGACTGTTCAAGACCAGCACCTCTTTTTCCTTTTAAGCTGGTTCTGTTCGCTTTATCAAAAGAGGTTTTGTAAATTAGCCCCATATTAAACTTAGAGGTGATTTCTTTAATTTGACCTGCCATATCCATAGCATGTTGTTCAGTCTCAAGCTGACATGGTCCAGCAATAATAAAAATCTTATTATTATTTGAAATTTCTATATTTCCACAATTAACTTTTATGTTTTTCATTAATAATTTTTTGCTGCCTTGATAAAGGATGAGAATAAAGGATGTGGTGCCAAAGGTCTAGATTTAAATTCTGGATGAAATTGAACAGCTAGGAACCAAGGGTGATTTTTTAGCTCAATTATTTCAGGTAGCTTGTTATCAGGAGATAATCCAGAAAAAATCATTCCATTTTCTTCAAATTGCTCCTTAAAACTAATATTAACCTCATATCTATGTCTGTGTCTTTCATGAATTGTTTTTGATTTATAAATTTTTCTTACTAATGAGTTTTCTTTTAATTTAGCTTCATAAAGACCAAGTCTCATAGTCCCACCCAGATCTTTATCTGTTCCCCTGATTATTTTGCCATCTTTATTCCATTCACTAATTAAGCCAATGATTGGTATACCGCCTGTTCCAAATTCACTAGATGTAGCTTTTCTTATATTTAATTTATTTCTGGCAAATTCTATAATTGCCATTTGCATTCCAAAGCAAATACCAAAGAAAGGAATTTTCTTTTCTCTAGCATATTTAATTGCTTCAATTTTTCCCTCTGTTCCTCTTTTACCAAAACCTCCTGGTATTAAGATTCCAGAAACTCCTTTTAATTTTTTTTTTATTTCAGAAATCTTTAAGTTTTCAGAATCTATTCGAACTAAATCTACTTTTAAATTATTATCAATACCACCATGTGTTAACGCTTCATCTAATGACTTATAAGCGTCCTTGAGGTCAACATATTTACCAATAATTGCAATTTTGATTGATCTCTTTGTATAAAGAATAATTTTTGTAATTTTTTTCCAAGGTTTTAAATTAACTTTTTTCCTTGATTTAATCTTAAAATACTCAAGTACTTGTTTGTCTAAATTTTCTCTATTGAAACTAATGGGAGCTTCATAAATAGTTTTAACATCAACAGTTTGAATTACATTTTCAATATCAACATTACAAAATAAGGATATCTTTTTTCTATGCTCTAAAGGAATTGATCTTTCAGATCTACAAATAATAATATCTGGTTGAATACCTAGACTTCTTAGTTCTTTTACTGAATGTTGAGTTGGTTTAGTTTTAATTTCATCAGATGCCTTAAGGTATGGAACTAACGTTAAATGAATAAATAAAGCATTTTTTTTACCCACGTCATTTGAAAATTGTCTAATAGCCTCAACAAAGGGAAGACTTTCAATGTCACCTACTATTCCTCCAATTTCACAAATTACAAAGTCTTCTTTTGCTGTATCATTTTTTATAAAATCTTTAATACGATTAGTTATGTGTGGAATAACTTGAACCGTTTTACCAAGGTATCCGCCTTTACGTTCTTTCTTTAAAACATCACTATAAATTTTTCCAGTTGTTATGTTGTCTGATTTTTTTGAAGATGTTCCGGAAAATCTTTCATAATGGCCTAAATCTAAATCTGTTTCCGCACCATCGTTGGTTACAAACACCTCTCCATGTTGAAAAGGGCTCATTGTACCAGGATCAACATTTAAATAGGGGTCTAATTTTCTTAGACGAACTTTAAAACCTCTAGACTGAAGTAAGTATGCAAGAGAAGCTGAAGAAAGACCTTTCCCTAAGGATGAGACCACGCCGCCGGTAACAAATATAAATCGCGCCATGGAATTAACTTATAGTGGTTAATTAATAAATTGAAAAGAATTAATTATTATTTTCAGGAATTGAGGGAGTATCATCAGATATTTCTTCAATCTTATCTAATACTGAGGATGTGGGTGTAAGTTCTGCTCTGGATATTATTGTTAATGCTAAACTACAAATTATAAATAGTGTTGCAAATACAGCCGTCGCTTTACTCATAAAATTACCAGCGGATCTAGAAAGCATAAAATTATCTTGCGAAACACCTATTCCAAGTGCTCCACCTTCAGATTTTTGGACAAGTATCAAAAGTACAAGTATTACCGCAAGTACTAAATTGACTACTAATAAAATATCTTCCATGAGGATTAACTATATGTTTTTTTGACTATATCAATAAATTTATTGGTATTTTGAGAGGCTCCACCAATCAAAAAACCATCAATGTTATAAATTTCTTTTAAGTTTTTTATATTTTGAGGATTAACAGAACCACCGTATAAAACTTTTGGTATTTTACCTTTAAATTTACTTTTAATAAACTCAACAGTTTTTAAAAGATCTTTTGATTTTGGAATAATGCCTGTGCCTATAGCCCAAACAGGCTCATATGCTATAAAGATCTCAGACTTTTTTTTTATACCATTTAAACCAATATTAATTTGATTAGACAAAATAGACTGTGTCTTTTTTTTTCTTTTTTCTGATAAAGATTCACCAATACAAAAAATAACTTTTAATTTTGCCTCTAAAGCACTTTTAATCTTTAAATTAATTAATCTATTATTTTCACCTTTTTCTCTATTTTCCGAATGTCCAATAATTACAAAGTGAGCACCAATATTTTTCAACATTCGAGAATTGACAAAGCCAGTATATGGTCCATAATTTTCACTTTCGTGACAATTCTGACCACCAATACCAATTTGGCAATTTTTAAACTTTTTCGAAAAAGAACTTATTAGCGTGTAAGGAGGACAATAAATTAATCGTCCTTTCTTTATTTCTTTAGATTTTGAAAACTTAATAACTTTATCCAATGTATTTAAAGAAGATAAATTCCCATACATTTTCCAATTAGCCACAAAATACATATATTTATTTGTCATAATGAAAAATTTAATCTATATCTTGGTATTTTAAAGATCAATAAATTAATAAAGCAATGATAAATCCTTTTAAAAATTTTACAAAAAAAAAAATTGGTGGCTTAATACTAATTTTTGTTATTATAATAGCCTTTGGTTTTGGTGGATTTGGTGGAGGGTTTAGCACTGGTAATCAAAACAATATAGCCAAAATAAATAATACTAATATCTCGACTCAAGATTTCATGGATTACTTGAACCAATCAGGCTTGAGCCAGCAGGTGATAAAAGAAAATATTGATAAAAATGTAATTGAAGAGCTTTTATCGTCTTTAGTATCAATGACTTTACTTGACCTTGAAATAAAAGATTTTAACTTAGTTGTATCAGAAGAGATAATTGTAGAAAAACTTAAAAGAAATAAAAATTTTCAAGATGAAAAAGGTGAATTTAAAAGAACTCTTTATGAAAAATTCTTACTAACAAATAACATGAATGCAGCTATGTATGAAATTAAATTAAAAAATAATACTCTACAGAAAGAATTATTCACATACATAAGTGGTGGTGCTGTGTCTCCTGAGTTTTTAATAAATAAGCATTTTATAGAAAATAGTAGAAAATTAGATATTAACTTTATTAACCTAAAAAAATTTTATAAGAAAGCCGAAGAATTTACTAATCAAGAAATTAAAGAGTTTATTGATGAAAATTCAGAAAAATTGAAGCAAGATTTTATTGATTTATCTTATATAGTAATAACTCCAAAAAATTTAATAGGCCTTGATGAATTCAATCAGGCTTTTTTTGATGCAATTGATGAAATCGACAACAAAATATCTAAGGATATTGATTTTAAGACAATTATCAATGAGCTAAATATCAAACCAATTATTAAAAAAGATTATATTAACTTAGAAAATAAAGAAACAATTGAGAATAAAATTTATAATTCTAGGAAAGATAAAATTAAAATACTAGAAAGTAATGGAACTTTTATCCTTTATCAAATTGATAATAGTAGCGCTAAACTGCCTAATTTAGATGATGATAAATTTATAAAACAAATAAGAAACCTATTGGTTCAAAAAGAAAAATTTAAATTTAATAAAAATATAGTTAACCAGTTAGATAAGAAAGAATTCAATGAAACATCTTTTACTAAACTGGGGAATGGTGAAATTAAAAAATTACGATTAAATTCTGTTAAAGATATTAATAAATTTGAAATTAACTCTGTTAAGATTTTATACTCACTGCCAATTAATACATTTACCTTAATTGCTGATGAAAAGGATAACATTTACATAGCTAAAGTGATAAATTATGATGATATAAATATTTCTCAAAATTCAAATGAATTTAATAAATTTTCTAACGAGGCAAGTGCAGAAAATAGGAACGGAATATTAAAATCATACGATTATCTTTTAAATAGTAAATACAAGGTTGTAGTTAATGAAAAAACCCTTGAAAGAGTTAAAAATTATTTTAAATAATGTTAAATCGAAACTTTAACGATTTTAAGTTTCAGCACAAAAGAAACAAAAATCAAATTTTATATACTTCCAAGAGTGCGAAGAGTGATCGTGAAGTTTTAAATTTAATTGATAATTTTCTCAGTGAAAAAAATAGCTTTATTTTTGAGTCAGTTGAGAAAGGGAAAATCAGAGGTAGATATACTATATTTGGTAAAAACCCTGACAAAATTTGGGAATTTAATAATAAAAACTCTTATTTAATTACAAACAATATTAAAAAAAAGATTAAGGGATATCCTGATAAAATTATTGAGAAATTAATAGAAGATTTCAAATTTAAAACACCAGATTCTCTTCCCCCTATTTGCTCATTAATATCTGGATATTTTTCTTACGATTCTATTAGGTATATCGAAAAAATTCCTAATAAGTGTAAGGATGATTTAAAACTTCCTGATGTAAGACTCCTTAGGCCAAAAACATTGGTTATTCATGACAATTTAAAAAAAAAGATTTTTTACATTATAAACATATTCAATGATGAAAAAATTTCAAATTATAAAGTAAAATATTTAGAAATTGAGAGTGAGATAAATGATTTATTAATTCAGGCATCATTAGAAAAAAATAATTCTTATAAAAATACTAAAACTAATATTAAAGTTAAGTCCAATACGACTAAAAACAAATTTTTAAAAATGGTAAATAAAGCCAAAAAATACATTAAAATTGGTGATATTTTTCAAGTTGTTTTAAGTCAAAGATTTGAAGCCAAATTAACTAAAAAACCATTAGATATTTATAAAAAATTAAGAGTCTCTAACCCTTCCCCATTTATGTACTTCTTTAATTTTGAAGATTTTCAAATAATTGGGGCCAGTCCAGAAATTCTAGTTAGACTGAGAGACAACAAAATTACAGTTAGACCTATAGCAGGAACAAGACCTAGGGGCAAAAACTCAAAACAGGATAATTTTTTTGCAAAAGATTTATTACAAGATAAAAAAGAACTTTCAGAACATTTAATGTTACTTGATTTAGGAAGAAACGATGCTGGTAAGGTATCAAAAATTGGAACTGTTAAAGTTACGGAGAGCTTTATGGTAGAGAAATATTCGCATGTAATGCATATAGTTTCTAATGTGATGGGAGTTTATAATAAAAAATATTCAAAATTTAAATCACTACTTGCTGGTTTTCCAGCTGGTACTGTTTCTGGTGCTCCTAAAATTCGAGCCATGGAAATTATTGATGAACTAGAGACAACTAGAAGAAAGGTTTATGCCGGTGGAATAGGTTATTTTTCATCAAATGGTGAATTTGATACCTGTATAGCCTTAAGAACAGCTGTTGCAAAAAATAAAAAATTTTATGTACAGGCGGGTGCAGGCATTGTTGCTGACAGTGATCCAATTAAAGAATATGAAGAAACTGTTAATAAAGCAAAAGCATTACTGAGTGCTCTTAAATAATGAAAATTATATTAATTGATAACTATGATAGCTTTACATTTAATTTGTATCACCACCTATCATCTCTAAAAGTTAAAGTTGACGTTGTAAGAAATGATGAAATTACTGATAAACAAATAATTAAAGGCAAATATGATAGAATTGTCATATCACCAGGTCCTGGGAACCCAAATCAATCAGGAAATTGTATTAAAATAGTTAAGGCACTCTATAAGAAAATTCCAATACTTGGTGTATGTCTTGGTCATCAAATTATTGGGCAAATATTTGGTTCAAAAATTATTCAAGCTAAAAAATTAATGCACGGTAAAACTAGTATAATTGAGTCGTACAAAACTGGAATATTAAAAAACCTCCCTTCCAGATTTGTGGCAACAAGATATCACAGCTTAATTATTGATAAAAAAACATTATCTAAGGAACTAGAGATTACAGCACAAACTAAAGATGGGCTTATAATGGGTGTAAAACATAAAAAATATAATGTTCATGGAGTTCAATTTCACCCAGAAAGCATAAAGACTATTATCGGTATAAAAATATTAAAAAATTTTATTAATTATAAAAACTAATGAAAAAATTTCTTAAAAAATTAAAGAATAAACAAAATTTATCTTTTAATGAAAGTAAGGAAGCTTTTGAAATATTAATGATGGGTAAAGCTTCTAATAATGAAATATTTGATTTTTTAACTCTACTTTCAGCAAAAGGTGAAGTTTCAGATGAAATAGCTGGTGGTGTTTACGTATTAAGAAATAAGTCTAAAAGGGTTAACGTTAAAGACTGTGTCGATACATGTGGGACTGGTGGAGATGGAATGAATACGCTCAACATATCAACAGCATCTGCTCTGTTATTAGCTAGCATGGGAGTTAAGGTAGCAAAACATGGAAATAAAGCAGTTTCATCTAAATGTGGATCTGGTGATGTTTTGGAAGCTTTAAATATAAAGATTCATTTAGAACCAAAGGATATAGAAGAGCAAATCAAAAAAAATAACTTTGGGTTCATGTTTGCACCAAATTATCATAGTGCAATGAAATTTGTCGCACCAACAAGGAAAAAAATAGGTAAAAGAACAATATTTAATATGATAGGTCCTTTAAGTAGCCCTGCCCTTGTCCAGCGACAAGTTATTGGTGTTTACGATAAAAGATTACTTAAAATTTTTGCAGAAGCTTTAAAAAACTTAAATATAAAATTTGCTTGGATTGTGAATAGTGAAGATGGCTTAGATGAGATATCACCATATACAAAAACAAATGTTGTTCAATTAAAGGATGGTAAAATTTCAGAAATTACTATTGATCCTATGGAATTAAACATAGGTGCAAATAAATTTGAAGATTTGTTAGGAGATGATGCTAAATTTAATGCAGATAAAATGGTTGATATATTTAAAGGTGAAGATAGTGATTTTTCTAAAGCTGTTTGTTTAAATACTGCAGCTGGACTAATTGTTGCAGACAAATATTCTTCATTTAATAATGCCTATGAGGATGCTAGAAAACATATCTTGTCAGGAAAAACATATGAAAATTTAAAAAGATTACAAAATGTCTGAAAACACTTTAGAAAAGATAATTAAAAAAAAAATTGAGAAAATCGATTTATTAAAAAAATCTACCTCATTAAAATTACTATTTAAAAAAATTGATGAATGCAAATCATTTATTAATTTTAAGTCAAAGATTCAAAACAATATAAAAGATAAAAAAATTTCAATTATCGCTGAAATTAAAAAAGCCAGTCCTTCTGCTGGTATTATTATAAAAGAATACAACCCTATAGAGATTGCAAAAATTTATTACAAAAATAAAACAACATGTTTATCAATTTTAACTGAGGAAGATTTCTTTCTAGGAAATTTAATACATGTGAGTAAAGTTAAAGAAAAAATAAACCTTCCTATTCTCTGTAAGGATTTCTTTATCGATAAATTTCAAGTACCCCTTGCAAAAAGTTATGGAGCTGATGCCATATTAATTATACTAGCTGGTGTTTCTGATAATCTTGCTTTTGAGTTATACGAGGAGGCTTTAAAATTTGATATGTCAATAATAGTTGAAGTACACACAGTTGAAGAAGCGAAAAGAGCTCTTAATTTTAAAGAAGCCTTAATTGGTATTAACAATAGAAATCTTAAAACATTAAAGACAGATATAAATACAACTTATGATATTCATGCTATTTTAGTTAATCACTCTGCACCATTAATTTCTGAAAGTGGCATCAAAACAAAAGAAGAGCTTTTAGAAATATCTAAAAATACAAATATTAAAACTTTTTTAATTGGTGAATCGCTTTTAAAAAACTTGGATAATAATTCAATTTTTTCAGTCCTTTAGTCAAATAAACCTTAATTTTAAACACTTTTTAGCTATTGTTAAAATAGAAGAACACTTGTAGAACAGATTTTGTACTTTATTTGTTCTTATGCTAACTAAAAAACAAAAAAACCTGCTTTTATTTATCAACAAGAAGTTGAGAGCTTCTGGTGTGTCTCCTTCTTACGAGGAAATGAAAGATTCACTTCATTTAAAGTCTAAATCAGGAATTCATAGATTAATAAGTGCTTTAGAAGAAAGAGGTTTCATTAGAAGACTTCCTCATAAGGCAAGAGCGTTAGAGGTGATAAAGCTTCCAGAAACAGCTTCTGCTAACGATATTTATAATAGTTTTTCACCGAGTGTAATTAGAGGTGGCTTAGATACAGAAAATAATAATATAAATGAAATGGAAATACCTGTTTTAGGCAGTATTGCTGCAGGAACTCCTGTTGAAGCAATACAGAATGAAGTTTCTAGAATACCCCTACCAAGTAACCTTGAAAAAAATGGTCAGTATTTTGGACTTAAAGTTCAGGGTGACTCAATGATTGAAGCTGGCATCAATGAAGGTGATACAGTTATTATTAGAAGATCTGATACAGCTGACAACGGTAAAATTGTTGTGGCTTTAATTGATGAACACGAAGCTATGTTAAAAAGAATTAGAAGAAAAGGCAAAACAGTTGCTCTCGAAAGTGCTAACAAAAACTATGAAACTAAAATATTTGGCCCCGATAGAGTAAAAGTTCAGGGTGTTCTAGTATCTTTATATAGAAACTTCTAAGAAAATAGTCTAAAAATTACACATGTCCAATGTTGCAACAAGATTTGCTCCCTCACCTACTGGAGCCCTTCATATTGGTGGTGTAAGAACTGCTCTATTTTGTTGGTTATATTCGAAAAATAAAAAAGGAACTTTTCACTTAAGAATTGAAGATACGGACAAAGCAAGATCCAGAGATGAGCATAAAGATCAAATTATAAAATCTTTAAAATGGATCGGTATAGAGCATGATGGAGAGACATACATTCAATCAACAAAAATTAATGATCATATCAGTGTTGCAAATGATCTACTTAAAAATGGTCACGCTTATAAATGTTACTGCTCTACTGAAGAAATTGAAGATCAAAAGAAACGAGCTAAACAGAAAAAATTTCCTTATACCTACAGCAGAAAATGTAGAGAATTAAGTGAAAGTGATGCTCCAAAAAATATTAAACCAGTTGTAAGATTTAAAAGTAAAATTGAGGGTTCTTCAATACTAAGGGACCTAGTGCAAGGAGATGTAGAGATAGACAATATTACTATAGAAGATTTTATTATTCTAAGGAATGATGGAACTCCAACATATAATTTATCCTCAACTGTTGATGATCACCAAATGAGTATGACCCATATTATAAGAGGTGATGATCATAAAATAAATACTTTTAAACAGATGCAAATATATCTGTCCATGAAATGGGACTTACCAAATTTTGCCCATATTCCTTTAATTCATACTCTGGAAGGTAAAAAACTATCTAAAAGAGATAATGCGTCAACTCTGGATGACTATTCTAAAATAGGAATAATGCCAGATGCTCTAAGGAACTATCTATTAAGACTAGGCTGGTCTTATAAAGACAAAGAGATATTCACATTAGAAGAAAGTATTGAACATTTTAATCTTGAAGGAATAGGCAAATCACCATCTAAATTAGATATGAGTCGTATACTATCAATGAATGAGTATTATATAAAGAATATCACTGAAGATGAGCTACATAGTCAGCTTTTAAAATACTGTGAACTTTATAAGGAAAAAATTCCAAGTGAGAAAGAGCACCGAATTAAACCTTCTTTAGCTTTTTTAAAGAATAAAGCTAAAACTTTGGAGGATATATATAATAACTCAAAGTATATTATATTCGATGAGGTTATTTTTAATCAAGATGACTTGAAACTTATTGATGAAAAATCCAAAAAAATAATATCAGATTTTAAAATTAAAACTTTAGGATTGATTGTTTTAAGTAAAGATACGTTGGAACCAGTAGTTAATGGTCTAATTAAAGAGCATGAGACTAATTTTAAAAGTGTTGGACAGCCATTAAGAGTTGTTCTTACTGGCTCTAAATTTGGTCCCGGCATCTACGATATAATTATATCGTTAGGCAAAACAGAGGTTCTTAAGCGATTAGGAAATAAGATATTTAGTTAATATTGAAGAAGCTTCACTGCTAGAAGAAGTTTTAGATCTAATTTCATCAATTGTTAATTTACAAATATCAATTTGTTTTTGCATAGTTTCTGGATTATTTAACAAATAAACAACTGAGTTATAAATTTCTTTAGCATTGCATTCACCTTGTAATAACTCTGGGATAATTTCTTTATTATTGATAATATTTATAATATTTGCAAATTTAACTTTAACTAATAATTTCATAATTAAATAATTAATCATATTAATTTTATAAATTATAATAGATGGTATATTAGCATTACAAATTTCAAGAGATACAGTACCAGATTTTGATACAGCAAAAACAGAATTAGATAAAATTTGAAATTTAATGTTTTCATCTGAAATTACTTGAGTATTATTTAATGAATCTTTTTTTATAAAATTAACGATTAGTTTTTTATTTTCATCTGTAGCATGGAAAATAAAAACATAATCATCAGACTTTTTATTCATCAATTTAATAAAATCACATAAAATAGGTAATAGAACATTAATTTCAGATTTTCTGCTTCCAGCAAATATAGATATAATTTTTTTATCTTTATTAATTAAAGAAGATAAGTCAATTTTAGATTTATTGTCATGTTCAAGTAAAGGATGTCCAACAAAAGTATTTAGAATATCTTCTTTGTCAAAATATTTTTTTTCAAAATTAAATAAGAGCAACATATGATCAACAAATTTTTTGAATTTCTTCACCCTACCCTCACGCCATACCCACACTTGAGGAGCAACATAATGAATCGTCTTGATGTCTTTATTGATTTTTTTTACTTTCTCAGCAACTCTTAGAGTAAAATCTGGGCTATCAACCGTGAATAATATATCAGGATTAAACTTAATAATCTCATCAACTGTTTTGTTAATTCTATTTCTTATTTTAAATATATTAAATAAAACACTGGTAAAGCCTAAATAAGTAATTTCTTTAAGTTCAAAAATTGACTTTATGCCTAAAGAACTCAAGTGTGCACCACCAACACATAAAAATTCGATATTAGAATTAATGTTTTTTAACTTTAATATAACTGTAGAGGCTAGTTTATCTCCTGAAGGTTCACCCGTTACTATAAAAATTTTTTTCATATAACGGTTATAAAAATTTTATTTTTATTTGCATATTTTATACTTTTATTTTTATCAATAAAAATATTTTGTTTTGATTTTAACACAATTCCTTTTATTCCAGATTTCTTACAATCTTTTATTGTATCAAAACCAATTGTTGGCAAATCAATTCTAAGATCTTGATTCTTTTTTGGAAACTTAATCAATATTCCTTGCGAGTATTTATCTTTACTCATCATTTGTAACATCTTTTTTGTTCCATGAGTTTTTTCTTTGGTAATAATAATAGAATCTCTTACAACCAAACCTTGGACATGATTGTTAGGGTTTATCATTTTTAATGATTTGATGCCTTTGTTAATCGATACCAAATCTCTTTCATTAGGTTTTAATTTTGTATGACAACCTTTTGATATCGATAATTCTGGATTATATGCGTTAGAGCTAATAACTTTTATTTTTTCTTTTGTTAAAATTTTAATTATAGTTTTTAAGATAGCTGCATCACCAAGTTTTGCTGCTTTAATAATTCCTGGTAGATAATATAAACCTTTAAAATCTACTTTTAATGAATAAAATTTAGGCTTATTTATTTTTCCTGCAAATAAAACTTTTTTACATTTATTTACTGAAAGAAACTTAAAAATTTTGCCAAACTGTCCTACACTAAATGATTTAGAATGAGGATTTTTTCTAAAAAAATTTTTTTTTGTTAAATCTATAATGATATATTTTTGTTTATTTTGTTTAATTTTAAGTAGTATTTTTTTAGGAAATTCAGTGTCACCAAAAAATAAACCAAGCATGATTAGTTAGTATAAGGTGTGCAAATTGGTCTTTTTTTATCTTTATTAATAAATTCTAGTACTTCTTTTACTAAAATATTATCTTTAAATTTTCCATTCAATTTAATTAAGTTTTCATTTAAGTTTTTTGATTTAAATATTTCTTTATAAGCTTCAGTGAGACCTAATATTTCTTTATTTTGCACCTTATCTCTTCTTAGTCCAATAACGTTTATACCATCTAAAGAATTTCGATTGCCAGTTGATAAGCCATAAGGAATTACATCTCTTGATACACCTGTCATACCTCCTATCATTGCCATTTTACCAATTCTTGTAAATTGTTGAATTCCACATTTAGCACCTATAATAACAAAATCTTCAATTTCAGCATGACCGGCTGCTGCAGAATTATTAGCCATAACAATATTATTACCAATAATACAATCATGTGCAATATGAGCACCAATCATAATCAAATTATTATTACCTACTTTTGTTACCCCACCACCTTGCTTTGTTCCGGTATTTATGGTCACGTGCTCTCTTATGGTATTATTAGCACCTATCATTAAAGTTGTTTTTTCATTTTTATACTTCAAATCTTGTGGATCACTACCAATGGAAGCCATTGGATAAATTCTATTATTTTTACCTATTATAGTGTGTCCAGTAATACTAACATGTGATTGAATTACAACATCATCATCAATTTCAACATGAGGCCCTATTATTGTGTAAGGACCAATTTTTATATTTGAAGAAATTTTTGCTCTTGAATCTATAATAGCAGTTTTATGTATCATTTATTTATTATCTTTAATAAAAATTCTTAAATTTTTTGCTGGATAGCCCATAACTTTTGAATTATCAGGAATATCTTTTATCACACCACTACCACCAGCAATTTGAACATTGTTACCTATTTTTAAATGACCCGAAATACCTGCTTGACCACCAATCATAACGTTATTTCCTAATGTGGAGCTTCCAGCAAAACCAACTTGTCCTGCTATAATACAATTATCCCCAATTACATTATTGTGAGCTATGTGAACATGATTATCTAAAAAAGTATTTTTTCCAATAATTGTGTTTGATAGTGACCCCCTATCAATAGTTGATCCACATCCAATTTCAGAGTTATCTTCAATTATAACTATACCTATATGTGGGTATCTAATATTTATTTTTTTATTTGGAAAAAAACCAAATCCTTTTTTTCCAATCACACAACCATCTAGTATACTTACATTATTTTTAATTATAGTATTTCTTATTATAACATTAGAACCAATTGAACAATTATCGCCAATAATGACGTTGCTTTCAATAATTGAATTGTGACCTATTGAACAACTTTTACCTATTTGAACATTTAATCCTATTAAAATATTTTTACCAAATTTAACATTATCTTTAAAAGTGGTTTCATTAATATTCTTTACCTTAACATCAAAATCATCTGTAACAGAGTCTGGATAAAATATTTTAGTAATTTTTGAAATAGCTATTAGTACATTATCTACAGTGATTGCCTCACAACTCTTTGGTAATACATGAGATAAACTATTTGTTGTTATGCAAAAAGCAGCTCTAGTTTTTTCAGCAAGATCTTCGTATTTCTTTGAGTGGAAAAAAGTTATGTTATTTTTTTCAGCAGTAACTAAGTTCTTTACATCTGTGATTTTAATATCCAAAAATTTTTTGTGTGTAACAATATCAGAGAGTTGTAAAAGTTCTTTAATTGGAAATGATCCATGGTTTTTGAAAAAATGATTAGTCATTAATTAAGTTTTTTATCAAAATTTTAATTAAAAGCTTATCAAGAATTATTACTAATTATTTTCTATCAACTACAGTAGCAGACCACATAGCATCTGCCATTTTTTTTCCCTCAACAAATGCTTCACCTTTATATTTCCATACTCTTCCATGAGATCTTGTTGCCTCGATATTTAGCTCCAACTTACAATCTGGTATTACTGGATTTCGAAATCTAGCTTTTTCTATACCCATTAAAAAAACTAATTTATTTTCATATTCTTTTTTATCTATACCAGCCGCTGTTAAAGCGGCGGCGGCTTGTCCGAAAGCCTCAACGATTAATACACCTGGCATTACCGGATTTCCAGGAAAATGCCCTTGAACAAAAAAACTATCTTTTCTAACATTAACAATGGCTGTTGCAGAAAAAAGTTTTTTGATATTTATCAACTCATCTAATAATAACATCGGTTCTCGATGTGGTAAAAGTGCAATTATTTGTTTTTTACTAAGTTTGTCTAACATAATTATTTTAAATCGATTTTTTTAATTTTTTCATTAAACTTTTTTAAGATATTTTTTGTTATATCCAATTCTGATTTACCTAAAAGTATATTTTTTTTTTGTATAATCAAAGATATATTATTATCTTTTGAGTATTTTGACATTATTATTTCTAATTTTTGAAAGAGTAATGATTTTGCATTTATTGTTTTTTTATTTATTTCATCTAAAAAAATTTTTTTTTCTTTGTTATATTTTACAATATCATTTTTTAATTTATCAATTTTTTTGATATATTCTTCTTTTTTAATTATATTTCTTTGTTTATCGATTGTTTCTTTGTCTTTATTTAAACCTTTTTCAATTTCTTCAAATATTAAAAACTTTTTACTTTTTAAATTAGAAAGTTCAGTATTTAAGGACTTACCGACAATAGATTCATTCATTATATAATTTAAATCCAAATAAACAGTTTTATTTTCAGCAAAAACTTTACTATTAAATAATAGTAATAATAAAAATAAAGTTTTAATAAAACAGTTATGTTTCATTAAAATGTAGTACCTATGTTAAATCTAAAAAATTCAGTCTTATCAGTAGATTGTTTTGATATTGGTTGTGCTAACGAGAAGTTTAAAGGACCAATTACTGTACTAACATCTAAAGAAACGCCTATTGAAGAATTAATTGAATAATCATCTTTAATTGAACTATCATAATCTACACCCCAAATACTAGCTGCATCAAAAAAAAGTGAAAAATCAGTATTTTGAACATTGGGCAATAATTGTGGCAAGGTAGTTGCTATATTAAATGCTGTTATATAATTACCTCCAACATAGTCACCATTATCTACTGGGCCTACTTTTCCAGATTCAAAACCTCTTAGCCTTCTAGTGGGAATATAAAGTCTTTTAGATATTCTAACATCCTCATCAGATAGTGTGTTTACAGCTTGTGTAAACAAACTAATTCTACCAATCATTTCACTCACCAAAGGTTTGTATATATCGTGCTGTATACTATTAACCATTTCATATGTTTCAGAAGTAATTGGTAAATTTTGTATAAATATAGTTCTTGTTCCTTCTGTTGTTTGATATTTTAAATCTCTTAAATCATAATCAAGTGAATAATTAAAATAAGTATCTGAATAATTTCCCTTTTGTTTTTTTAGACTACTTGAGGCTTTACTATCAGTTACTAATTTTTCGTAATTAAAAAGAATAGTAGGTCTAAAAGTGAGATCTTCATACTGTTTCAGAGATGTACCAACTGTGAATCCAAAGTTATTAGTCTTGTATCCATAAGTTTTTAAATTATCGGTTGAAGTATTGCTTAAAGAAAGCATTAAAGAGTTATCACTATTTCTGAAATTGGGTCTTTCGTAGCCAAAAGAGCCTTTGATAGAATTTGCACTAACATTAAGATTAGTATCTAATTTAATACCCCTACCCATAAAATTATTTTCTCTAATACCACCACCAAATGATCCACCAGACGTA
Organism: uncultured Candidatus Pelagibacter sp.; assembly: GCA_905616455.1. The sequence continues at coordinate 43,766 of CAJQSW010000009.1, forward strand.
CCTAATCCAGCACCTAAAGACATCTCACCAGTTGGTTGCTCCACTACTGTTATATCAATAATTTTTTGATCAATATTTGTTCCTTCTTCCACTGAACTTTCTACAGTTTCAAAAAAACCTCTATATTTTAAATCATTTAAAGACTTATTGAATAGAATTTCATTGAATGCATCACCCTCATCAACAATTAATGAGTTTCTGATTACTTCTTCTAATGTGTATTGGTTTCCAAAAATATTAATTTGTTCAACGTAATAAGCTTCACTATCTTCTAATTTTATAGAAATATTTATTCTCTCTTTATCAATTACAGTTTCTTCAAAAGAAGAATTAATAAATTGAAACTCTCGTAAAAGTGCTATTTTATCAATTTGATTTAATGCTTTATTAAGTTTCAATGGAGAGTATGGTTTATTCTTTAACTTGCTAAATCCTGATATTATTGATGTAAATTTGTCTCGGTCATATGATTCAGGCATTGCAAGATTAAAGTCATTAAAAAAATATTTTTTACCAGCATTGATGTTAAAAATTAATTTGAAAGTACCATTGTCTAAAAATTCTACAAAAGAATTTTCTACACTTGCATAATAGTAACCATTATTTTTATAATAATTTAATATGAGTCTATTATCTAATTCAATTCTACCTTCTTCTAAATATGAATTATTACTAATAAATTTCCAAAATTTATCTTCTTCTGAAGTTATCAAGCTTCTAAGTTTACGGTCTTTAATTTTTTTATCACCTAAAAATTCTATATTAGCAATTTTTGCCTTGGGTCCAAGGGTAATATCGTAAGAAATATTAACTGTATTAAGTTCCTTATTATATATTTTCGAATTTTCAATTTTTACAAAATAATAACCATATCTTTTAATTAAATTAGTTATTAAGTTTATGTCTCTAAGAAAAAGTGATTCTATAAAAGAAGTTCTTTCTTTGAGAGATACTTCTGCCAACAACTCTTCTCTTAAAGATTTCTTTTTAATTCCATTTATAGATATGCTCTCAATAATAGGATTTTCTTCAATTATTATATTTAATGTAGTTGATTCAATGTTGATATTAATTGTTTTAAAAAAATTAGTTTCATAGAGGTTTTTTAAAATATCATTTAATTCTATCTCATTATATTCTTTGTTTAATTCAATATCTCCATAAACAATGATGGTTTGATCTGAAATTCGTTTATTCCCAGATACTTTAATATTATTAATGATGTCAGCAAAAACAACAGCAGTAATAAAAATAAAGAAAAAATTTATTTTGATAATTTTTATAAACATAGGGTTTATATACACATTAGGTTGGTTTTTGAAATTACATATTTTTGTAATTTAATGATTTCTCCGACATTTTTTGGTCTAATATACTTATATTTTAAAAATTCTTTAGATTTAACAATTTTTATAAGTTTTTGCGAAATATCAACAAATTTAATCTCATTATTTAAAAATTTATTCACTAAAGCATCATTAGCACTTACGAGAACTGTTTCAAATAACGAGTGCTTGTAAGGTAACATGGAAATTAATTTTACTACAGGAAACTTTTTGTAGTCTACTTTTTGAAAATCTAAATCATTCATTTTATCAGTATCAAATTTTTTTGAAATAATCTTTTTTTGGAAATCGTTATAAATAGAGTTAAATATAGGTATAGTCATATTTGTATCGTGTACTAAAATTTTTGTTAAACCGTTAGAAAATTTAATTACTGCATGAACATAAGATTTTGAGTGTATTAATATATTTAATTTTTTATAATCAATGTTAAAAATTTTTCTAGCTTCAATAATTTCAAAAACTTTATTCATCATTGTTGATGAATCTACTGAAATTTTTTTCCCCATTTTCCAATTTGGGTGATTTAGAGCTAATTTTGGGGTAATCAATTTAAATCTTGATAAAGGATAATTTAAAAAGGGTCCACCTGATGCAGTAATGAATATAGATTCTACATCTTTAATTTGAGTATTGTCCAAGAGGGACATTATGGAAAAATGTTCTGAGTCAATAGGAATAAATTTTGTATTATATTTTTGTAATTCTTTTTCAATCAAATTCCAGCCGCAAATAATTGATTCTTTATTTGCAATAGCAATACTTTTACAATATTTAATTGCATTTAATGTTGGTTCTAAACCTTCAAGGCCAGATATAGAGTTCATCAAATAGTCAATTTTGCGATGTTTAAAAATATTTTTTAATTCACTAAAATCATTATAAATATTTAAGTTTGTATTCTTAAAAAATTTTTTTAATTTAAAGAAGGTTTTTTTATCAGTAACAATTATATTTTTAACATTAAATACTTTGATTTGTTTTAACAAAATTTTAGTATTTTTATGAGATGTTAAAAGTTTTACACAAAAATTATTCTTATCTTTTTGAATAATATTAAATAAGGTTTTTCCAATAGAGCCAGTTGAACCAAAAATTGCAATATTTTTTTTCATCTCTAAATAAAACTAAATAAAATTAATCCTACGGGTATAGCAAAAATTATTCCATCTATTCTATCGAGTACTCCACCATGACCAGGGAGTAAATCACTAGTATCTTTAACTTTAGCTTTTCTTTTTAAGTAAGAAATTGAAAGATCACCTAGTTGTGATGTAAAAGATATCAATAATACAATTAAAATTAAATTATCTGATACTGGAATAGTTGTAATGTTTTGAAGTATTGGAATTAAAAGTAAGGAAAAAATAAAAGATCCAATTGCCCCAGAAATTGTTTTATTTGGACTTATTTTGGTTAATTTTTTTCCTTTAAAAATTTTTCCAAAAATTAATCCCCCCATATCTGATGCAACAGAAATTAATAAAGAAAAAAATAAAAAAAATTTTAAATCAGGTTTTAGTGCTTCTATTATTATAACGCTCATTATTAATAGAAATAAAAAAAATAATGAAATACTTTTGAAAAAAAACCTTAATATTTTATCCTTTAAATTTTTATTTCTAAAAATTTTAGATATTAAAGAGTAAAATTCTATCCACGTTATAATGCCTATAATAATCAACGATATTATTAGGATATAATTATATGAGAACATTAGCACAAGTAAAATAATTAAAAAAAATGATGTTATAATTCTTTTTTTTAATTCTAGATTCATTATATGCCTCCAAAGTTTCTTTTTTTTGTCTTAAACTGATTTAAAATTCTTATGAAGTCTTTTTTTTTAAATTCAGGCCAAAGTTTTTTTACAAAAAAAATTTCTGTATAAGCAAGTTGCCATAATAAAAAATTGCTTAATCTCATGGTGTTCCCTGTTCTGATTAACAAATCTGGAGTTGGAATATTTTTGGTATATAAATTTTCTTCTAAATTTTTTATTGTAAAATTTTTTTTATTCTTACTTATTAATTTTATAGAATTTAAAATTTCTTGTTTAGAGCCATAATTTAATGCCAAATTAATTTGAAGCCCTTTGTTTTTATTAGTTTTTAATTCAGATGATTTTATAATTTTTTGTAGTTCTGATGTTAATCTTTTTTTATCACCAATAATTTTCAATTTAATATTTCTGTCAATTAAATTTTTAGTCTCTTTTAACAAAAAATTTTTTAATAAATTAAATAGAAATAAAATTTCTTTTTTTGGTCTTTTCCAATTTTCGGTAGAAAAAGTGTAAAGTGTTAAATGATTAATTTTTTGCTTAATCGTTTCTTCTATTATTGACTCTATCACTTTTAAGCCAGCTCTATGCCCTAAATTTCTTGACCCTTTGTTTTTGATTCCCCATCTTCCGTTTCCATCCATAATGATGGCAACATGTTTAATTGGGTTCATATGGTCATTATTTCTTTTTCTTTAGCAACTACTTTTTGGTCTATGGTTTTAATGTGTTCATCAGTAAATGTCTGTACTGTTTTTTCATTCTTTTTTTCATCATCTTCACTTATTTCTTTATCTTTAACTAAATTTTTTAAGTCATCATTAGCGTCTCTTCTAATATTTCGAATTGAAATTTTACACTTTTCACCCATAGACTTGATTAATTTCTTAATCTCGGTTCTTCTCTCTTCATTTAAATCCGGAACGGGTAGTCTGATTAATTGACCATCTATTTGTGGATTTAAACCAAGCTCAGATTTTTTAATAGCCGAGTCAACTGATGGGACATTATTTAGATCCCAAACCTGAATATTAATTGTTCGTGCGTCAGGAGTTGTTATGCTAGATACTTGATTTAGTGGCATCGCTTGTCCATAAACATCAACTTTAACTAGATCAAGCATTGCTGCGTTTGCTCTACCTGTTCTTAGTGATGTTAATTCTTTTGAAAAAACGTCAATGGTCTTATCCATCTTCTGGCTGTATGTTTTGTCGTTAAACATTTATTCACCTATTTTGATTCTATAAAAGTCATTTATCTTTAAGTCTGATATATTAAGTTCTTTTACAACATCTTGCACTTTCTTTTTAGGCTCCATAACCCAGGCTTGAGTTAATAATGCGTTATCATCTTTAAACTTATTCATTTTACCAAGACTAATTTTTTGTACTATCTCATCAGGTTTTCCTGAATTCTTTAATTCCTCTGCAACAAGAACTTGTTCTTTTTGCAGAACATCTTTGTCAATTAAATCTGAACTTAAAGCTAATGGGTTAGATGCAGCTATATGCATTGATAGTTGTTTACCAAATATCTTAACAGCTTCACTATCATTAGAGGTTTCTAGAGATACTATAACTGATAATTTAGATAAATTATCTTTAACAACAGTGTGTAAATAGTTAAAATTTTTAGTTCCAGACTGATTAAATGTTTTTACCTTTCCAACGGTTATTTTTTCACCCATTTTTGCTATCAATGAAACAAGGCTATCTTCAACAGATTTGCTATTTGACATGTTTGATTTATTTAATTTATTCAAATCAGAATCGTTATAGTTGTTTAAATCACTTAATTCTTTTGCAAATGAAACAAAATCATCATTTTTTGCTACGAAGTCTGTTTCACAATTGAGCTCTAGAACAGAAATTTTATTTTCATCTCCAGAGGTGGCAATTACACCTTCTTTTGCATCTCTGGACATTTTTTTAGAAGCTTTAGAAATTCCTTTAACTCTTAAAATTTCTACTGCTTTATCTAAATCTCCACCAGATTCTTTGACAGCTAAATTACAGTCTTTAAAACCCGCGCCCGTTGCTTCTCTTAATTGCTTTACTTTTTCTATATCACTCATTTTAATTTAGTTTTTCCTTTTCTTTTTTTGAAAATTTTGCATCTAATTTTTCTCTATCTAATTCTTGAACAGTCTTAGTAGATTTATCATCTGTCTTAATATCTTTAACATCCAGTTTTTCTTCTACTTTGGATGGTGATGCTTTTTTTGCATTTTCAATAGTTTCTTTTATTAGGTTACAATAAAGATCAATTGCTCTTCTAGCGTCATCATTGCCAGGGATTGGAAAGTCAATTCCATCTGGGTTTGAATTACTATCTAATATAGCACAAATTGGAATGCCCAATTTAGATGCTTCAGCAATAGCTAAAGATTCATAATTTGTATCAATAATAAAAACTAAATCAGGAACTTTTTTCATTTCAGCAATTCCACCTAAGGCTCTTTCTAGTTTATCTTTTTTAACACTCATTTTTAATAGCTCTTTTTTTGTAAAACCTCTATTTTCAGCAACAAGATCAGCTTCATATTTCTTCATCTTTTTAATTGACCCAGAAATTGTTCCCCAATTAGTTAACATGCCTCCTAACCATCTATAATTTACAAAATATTGTCCAGTTTCTTTTGCAACTTCTGCAATGGCCTCTGATGCCTGTTTTTTAGTTGATACAAAAAGAATTTTGCCATTATTCGCAATAGTATTATACACTTTTTCCAAAGCTACATTTGTTAACTCTAATGTTTGAGTTAAATCAATAATGTGAATTGAATCTCTTTTACCAAAGATATATTTTTTCATCTTTGGGTTCCATCTTAAAGTCTTGTGACCTAAGTGAACGCCTGCTTCTAATAATTGTTGGATAGTTAAACTTGGTATTTTCATATTTATTCCCGGTTAAGCCACCACAGTAATTTCCATTTAAGGACCGGAGGTATAAAACCACAAACTGTGTGCGTGTTAATTTAATTTTAAGTGTTATTTACAAATTATTTGTAAAATAAACAAGTCTTTTTTATTGAATAATGGTCGAAATATCATTATTTCTTAGGGAATTTATAGCTTTTCTATCAATAAGCCTTCTATTTTTGAGTTTAAAACTAATATCGTTATTTTCATCTTTAATATTTATTTTTACCTCTGTGGTACCTTCTTCATTTATTAAATCGGATATTTTATCTATGTCTTTAACAGATTCAATATTGAATATAATTTCATTAACTGGTTTATTAAAAAGATTCTTAAGCGAAGCTATTTTTTGAACATTTATTCTTTTAAATCTATTCTCATCATTAGATATAGTCTTGATTAAGGTTATAATTAGAGAATTACCTTCAATTAGAATTTCTCTATTTAATTCCAAAATATCAGAAAAGATAAATAGTTCAAAAACACTCGTTAAATCTGTAAATTTAATAACACCATACGAATTACCTTTTGCTGTTTTTCTTTCAGTAATTTTTAAAAGTGTTGCTGCAATATTAGCATCTTTAATATCATCATCTAAATTAAATTTTAAATAATCAACTATTTTATAATCATCAAAAATTTCTTTAAATTGATTTAATGGGTGATCAGATATAAAAAAACCAATAGCTTCAAATTCTCTTGACAATCGATCTTCAAATTTCCAATCTTCAATATTAAGAACGATTTTATTATCCTGCTCTTCATCAGATGCAAAAAGATCAATTTGGTTTGCTGCCTTGTTTTCAAAAATATTTTTTATTTTTAAAATAAAATTAGGAATTGAATTAAATAATGCCTGTCTATTATTATCTATATTATCAAAAGCACCTGCTTTAACTAGACCTTCTAATTGTAGTTTATTAATATCTTTAGGGCTAACTCTATTTAGAAAATCATTGATTGATTTAAAATTACCATTTTCTTTTCTTTCCTTTACCACATTTGAAATTGCTTCAAGTCCCACACTTTTAATTCCACCCAAAGCATAATAGAAGTTTTCTTCATCAAATTGAAAATCTTCAAAACATCTATTTATATCTGGTCTTACAACCTTGATATTAATTCTTTTAAGCTCTTCATGAAATTCCCCAAGTTTATTTTGGTTTGACAAATCCATTGTCATTGAGGCAGCAAAAAACTCTTTAGGATAGTATGTTTTTAAAAATGCTGTTTGATAAGAAATGATTGCATAAGCTGCTGCGTGACTTTTGTTAAAACCATACTCAGCAAATGGTTCAATCTTTAAAAAGATACTTGCTGCAATATCCTTGCTAATACCATTTTTAAGAGCACCAGCAATAAAACCTTGTTTTTGTTTCTCTAGTTCTGCTCTTTTCTTTTTACCCATCGCTCTTCTTAAAATATCAGCTTCACCTGCGGTAAAACCAGAGAGCTTTTGAGCTATTTGCATCACTTGTTCTTGATAAATAATAACACCATAAGTAGGTTTAAGAATATCCTCAAGTAAGGGATGTAAATAATCTGGTGTTTGCCGACCATGTTTACAGTCGTTATAAACTGGTATGTTGCCCATGGGTCCCGGACGATAAAGAGCAACTAAAGCAATAATATCTTCAATATGATTTGGCTTCATTTGCAATAATGCTTCACGCATTCCAGCACTTTCCACCTGAAATAATCCAACTGTATGACCAGATGATAATAATTCAAAAACCCTCTTATCTTCAAAGTCAATATCTTCAATCTTAAAATTTTTAACTTTTTCATTAATTAGTTTTTGAGTTCTATTAATTACAGTTAAAGTTTTTAAACCTAAAAAATCAAACTTTATTAAGCCTGCATTTTCTGCCGAATACATGTCGAATTGTGTAGATGGTAATAACAAATTTGCAGCAGCATCCTTATATAAAGGGACAACTTCTGTTAATTTTCTATCCGCTATAACCACACCAGCAGCATGAGTTGCTACATTTCTATTCAAACCTTCTAATTTTAAGGAAAGATCAGTTAGTTTTTTTACACGAGGATCTTCATTAACTAATTTTTGCAGTCGTGGTTCACTATTAATGCATTCAATTAAGCTTTGTGGTCTCGATGGATCAAATGGTATCATTTTTGAAATACTATCAACAAAACCATATGGTAAACCTAATACTCTACCAACATCTCTAATAACCATTCTTGCTTTTAATTTTCCAAAAGTAATAATATGAGCAACACTGTCTTTGTATTTTAATGTTAAATATTTGAAAACAAGATCTCTTTTTTCTTCACAAAAATCTATATCAAAGTCAGGCATTGAGACACGGTCAGGATTTAAAAACCTTTCAAATATTAAGTTGAATTTTATAGGATCAACATCTGTAATAGATAAACACCAAGCAACAAGAGAACCAGCACCGGAACCTCTGCCAGGTCCTACAGGAATATCATTATTCTTAGCCCATTTAATATAATCAGAAACAATTAAAAAATAACTAGGATATTTCATTTCAATGATGATCTTTAACTCATGATCTAACCTATCTTTATATTTTAGAAATTGATCATTACTGTTTAAATCTTTTTCCTCAATCTTAAAAATGTTTTTAAACTTTTTTTTTAATCCATCAAATGAATCTCTTTTAAGTACTTCATCAGCACTACCATCTTTTTCAGAGCTAATATTTGGTAGTACAGGTTTAGAAAATTGTGGTCTAAAATTACATTTGAATGGTAGGTTAAAATTATTCTCTAAAGCTTCAGGAAGATCTGAAAATAATTCAGACATTTCTTTGTTAGACTTGAAGTAATGCTGATTACTGTACTTAATTCTATTCTTTTCATTAACATAAGTTTTTGCTCCAATGCAAGTTAAGGCATCATGGGCTTCATGCATATCTGCTGTTAAGTAGTAAACTTCATTTGTTGCAATAATTGGTATCTTTATCTTAAATGATTGTTCTAAATTAAATTTTTCAAAAGCAATTTCATTTTGATCTCCATGTCTTTGAATTTCTAAATAAAATCTATCCTTAAAATTTGACGATAAGCTATTATATATTTTGGTTATTTCCCCTAAACGACCTTTTTCAAATAATCTGCCAAATAAACCATGAATTGTTCCAGAAAGCAAAGACACACCTTCCATGTCACTAAGAAGTTCTTTAATGTCTAAATGAGGATCGGAAAGTGCATCATTTTCAAGATAAGACCTAGAAGAGAGTTCGATGATCCGTTTATAACCTTTTTCATTAAGGGCAATCAAAGGAAGTAAGCCTGTCGTATCTTCAAATCTAAAATGAATTTGCGTGCCAATTATTGGTTGTGTTCCAACTTTAGAAATATTTTCAGCAAACTCTAATGCACCACACAGATTTGATGTATCAGAAAGACCTAAGCAGGATATTTTATTTTCTTTACAAAAATCTTTTAAATTATCAATCTTAATTGCACCTTCACAAATTGAATATTGCGTATGAATTTTGAGATGATTGAAGTTTTGATTATTTAATTCTGGCATTGATAGTTTTAATATTACCATCAATCATTTCTAATTTGCAATCAGCCATATTAGCAAAAAATCTATTATGGGTTGCATAGATTATTAATCTAGTCTTGTTTTTTAAATTATATAAAACATTAAAAACCTCTTTGGCTGTCGTATGATCGAGGCTACCTGTTGGCTCATCAGCCAATATAATTTCAGGTTCATTTATAAGTGCTCGAGCCATTGCAATTCTTTGCATCTCACCACCAGATAATTCCGATGGGTAATGATGCTCTCGAGATGAAAGACCCATTTCTTTGATCATTTTCTTTGCTTTTTGAACTGAATTATTTTTATCATTAGTAAGAGCAAGACCTGCAAGATAAACATTTTCTAATGCTGTGAAGTCAGGAAGTAAATTATTTTGTTGATAGATAATCCCAATTTTTTTAGACCTAATTTTGTCATTATTAGTATTATCATTAAAATTTATTGTATTATTTCCAATTATCAATGAGCCAGCTGTAGGTTTATCAATCATTGAAAGTATATTTAGTAGTGTAGATTTTCCTGACCCTGATGGACCCATAAGAGAGTAAATTTTACCTTTGGTAAATGAATAATCAATTTTTTTTAAAACAGTTACTTTTTTATTATTAGAAAAAGATTTAGAAATCTTTTTTATAGATATTAAATTATTCATATTTTAGGCCTTTAACAGGATCTAATTTTGATGCTTTTATAGCTGGAAAAATCGAAACGACGATAGTTATAAATATTGAACATAGTGAAATAATAATAATTGATTTTGGGTTGATTTCAGAAGGCATTGTACTTAAAAAATAAATCTCCTCAGGAAAGAGACTAATATTAAAAGTATTACTTAAAAATTCTCTAAGATTCTCAATATATAAAGAAAACATTACACCTAAAAAAATCCCAAAGAATGTTGCTGTGGTTCCAATAATAACACCAACTAAAAAAAAGATTTTTATAATAGATTTATTTAAGACACCAATAGATTTAAGTATTGCTATATCTTTAGTTTTGTTTTTTACCAAAATTGTAAGTCCTGAAATAATATTAAAGGCTGCAACTATAATAATTAAAGATAAGATTATAAACATTACATTTCTTTCAACTTTTAAAGCTGAAAATAAGGAGCTATTCATATCAGCCCAAGTATATACAAATTCATTATTAAATATTTTCTGAACCTGGTTTTTGATTTCGTCAATATTAGATGGGTTATTCAAATAAATTTCTAAATTTCTTTTTCCTTTATCTAGATCAAAAAAGCTTTCCAGCGTATCAAGGTTTATAAAAGCTATGTTGGCATCAAAATCTGCCAAACCACTATCAAAAATTGAACTTATAATAAAAGTTTCTTGCTTAGGTAAACTCCCAATAATTGTTTCAATGCCTACAGGGGACATAATTGACACTCTGTCACCTATATTAAGTCCTAAATTAAAACTTAATTCTCTACCTATTGATATTGAGTTTTTTAATAACTGATTTGATTCACCAATTAACTTACCTTTTTTAACAACATCAAGTTTTGGGAAATTTTTACTGCTATAACCCCTTAAAACTAATCCCTTGGTATAATCTTTACTAATAACAATAGCCTCACCAGAATTGCTAAAAATTAAATCTTTTGAAATTAATTTTAAGTTGTTGTCATCAAGCTTATCTAAACTAATTGAGTTTTCATAAGGTTTAACTGTTACATGTGCGTTAAATCCAACAATTTTACTAATTAACTCTGTTCTAAAACCGTTCATTACTGACATAACAATAATCAGTACCGCAACACCTAAACTTATACCAATAAATGAAAAGATAGAAATTATATTTAAAAAGCCATCTTTTTTTCTCGTTTTTAAATATCTAAACGTAATTTCTTTTTCTAATGTAGAAATCAATTTTTTTCTTTTAGTTCAGTTAAAATTTTAGTTATTTGATCTAACGTTAAATTCCTAGAGTCTTTTCCTATTTCTTTAAACTCTAATAGATCACCTTCTGATTTTTTTCCTATAATGATTTGATACGGGACACCAATTAAATTAAATTTTTTGATTTTAGATGAGAGATTTTCATCCATGTCATCAATAATTGTATCAATATTATTGCTTTCAAAGTGTTTAAAAAGACTAGTAGCCTTATTCAGTGCAGATTTATCATTTTTATTAATCATTGGAATTATAGCGAGTTCATATGGTGCTACAGAAAATGGCCATTTCATAATTTCATTTTTCTCATCATATTTTGCTTCTATAATGGCACCAACAAGTCTTGATACACCAATTCCATATGATCCCATTTTAACAAAGTCTTTTTTACCACCCGGAAGATCTACAGCTGCATTTAGAGCTCTTGAATACTTATCTCCAAAATAAAAAATGTGACCTACTTCAATACCTTTAGTAATCAGTCTATTTTCCTCAGATACTTTTTCTTCAAATTCAACTTTATTAAATTTTTCATCAGCTACAGAATAATATTGTTCATATTTTTTTCTTAAGTCTTCTAAAGATTGTCTATCCATTATTGAACCTTCACTGTCTAAATCAAAAACTCTTTTATCTGTAAAAATTTTACTTTCACCTGTATCTGCTAAAATAATAAATTCATGAGAAAGGTTTCCACCAATAGGCCCTGTATCTGCTGCCATTGGAATAGCTGAAAGTTCCAATCTTTTAAAAGTTTTTAAATAAGAAAAAAAGAATTTATTATATGAGAAAGCTGCATCTTCGTCGTTTACATCAAATGAATATGCATCCTTCATATAAAATTCTCTACCTCTCATTATTCCAAATCTTGGTCTCACTTCATCTCTAAATTTCCATTGTATGTGATACAATAATTGAGGCAGTGATTTGTACGATTTAATACTTGTTCTAAATATGTCAGTGACTAACTCCTCGTTAGTTGGTCCATAAAGCATTTCCCTACCTTGTCTGTCTTTAATTCGAAGCATTTCATCTCCATAATCATCATAACGACCACTTTCTTTCCAAATATCGCTGGGTTGAATTGTTGGCATAAGTATTTCTTGGGCACCAATTTTATTCTGTTCTTCTCTTACTATTTGTTCAATTTTTTTCATCACCTTAAAACCTAAAGGTAGCCAAGAATAAATACCTGCAGAAGATTGCTTAATCATTCCTACTCTGAGCATTAATTGATGTGATTTAATTTTTGCTTCTGAGGGGTTGTTTTTTAATATTGGTATGAATGATTTTGAAATGTACATTTTTAGCTAATTATATATCTTAAATTTAAATATTCATATTTTATCAATAAATAAATTATCATGAAAATAACAGTTGTAATACCAGTACAATAAATAAATTTTTTTAACATTTTAGGATTTTCTGGAGAACCAGCGTCTTCACCTTCGATTTTAATAGATTTTAGTCTATTTACGTCAATTGGAAGAATTGTAAAAAAAACTATCCACCAGATTATAATGTAAATTATAGCAAGGCCTGTTGCGCTCATCTAGATTCTTACAAGATTGATATTTATAAATGGTCTTTTACCAGTCAATTCTTTGGCACATCTTCTACATGTAATTTTTAATGCGTCAATTAAATTGTATTCTTGTTTTTTACTTTTTATAGAAAAGCTTCGAGTTGTTTTTTCTATTGCTTCTTCTAATTCATATATAAATTCGTCAGCATCATATACAGGTAATCCTCTAAAAGTTAATACAGGTCTTTTGTGAATATTGCCCTTAGGCGTAATTAAGATTGTCACCTCCATATATCCATTAGCAGCTATATTTTTTCTATCTTTAATTGATTGAGCATCTTCCTCGACACTCATATTTCCATCTAAATAAAGTCTACCACTTGGAGCTTTATCAAAAACATGTGGTTTGCCTGGAGCTAATTTTACAATATCTCCGTTTTCTACTTGAACGGGGTGTGGAACTTTCATTTCATGTGCAAATTTCATATGTTCAATCATATGTCTATGTTCTCCATGAACGGGGACTGCACATTGGGGTTTAATCCAGTCATACATTTCTCTTAGATCATCTCTATTTGGGTGACCAGAAACATGAACAAATTCACTTTCCTCAGAAATAACTTCAATACCATCCCTAACTAATTGATTTTGTAATTTGTATAATTTTTTTTCATTACCTGGAATAATTTTAGATGAAAAAATAACGGCATCATCTTTTTCGATAAACACATCTGGATGAGTATAACTTGAAATTCTCATCAATGCTGCCATAGGCTCACCTTGGCTACCAGTACAAAGATAAACTATTTTTTCTCTAGCAATTTTTTTCGCTTCACGAGCATCTATAGGTTCAATAACATTTTTCAAATACCCACATTGTCTTGCTGCCTTAAATATTCTATGCATGGACCTTCCAACAAGAGATATTTGTCTACCAGTTTTTTCTGCACAATAGAAGGCTGTTTCCATGCGTGCAACATTTGATGCAAAAGAAGCCATGACAATTCTTTTTTTAAGGCTACCCATAATATTTAATAAACTTTTTCTAACATCTAGTTCTGAACCGGCTTTTCCCATACTAAATACATTTGTTGAATCACAAACCATGGCAAGGACACCTTCTTTACCAATTTCTTTAAGTCTTTCAGAGTTAATTTTTTCACCAATTAATGGTTCTGGGTCAATCTTCCAATCTCCTGTATGCAATATTACACCAGCAGGAGTTTCAATTCTAAGACCATTAGGTTCAAGAATTGAGTGGGTTAACGTGATGTACTCTATTTTAAAAGGGTCTAAATCTACCGTTCCATTTAATTGAACTATTTTTAGATAATTAGTTGCATCAATATTCTTTTCTTTAAGTTTTTCCTTTATTAAAACTGCAGTAAACGGAGTTGCAAAAATTTTACATTTTAATTGAGGCCAAAGATGTGCAATTGCTCCTATATGATCTTCATGTGCATGAGTTAAAATGATTCCTAAAAGATCTTTTTTTTTATCCACAATAAATCCAGGATCTGGGTAAATCAGATCAATTCCTGGCAAGGTATCATCAGCAAATGTAACCCCTATATCAACCATGATCCATTTATGTTCACCTGGCTTACCGTAGGCAAACAGGTTCATATTCATGCCGATTTCTCCTGAGCCCCCTAAAGGGCAAAATAATAATTCATCTTTCATATTTATTTAATTAAAATGGTGGCTCTGATTAGGCCGTTAATTGTAATGTCTTTATTTAATGTAACTTTTGTTTTTGTTGAATTTTTGAATAAGTTAGAAAATCCCCCAGTAATTATTATTTTAAAGGACATCTTGGTCTCTTTCTTAATTAAATTAACAATATTGTCAATTAAACCTTCATAACCCCAAAAAAAACCGGCTCTAACTGCACTAATAGTGTTCAAACCGACAACTTTATTTGTTTTTTTTAGACTAATCTTAGGAATTTGTGTTGCTTTATCAGTCAACGTATCAAGTGAAAGCTTAACACCAGGAGCAATAACACCACCATGATAAGTATTTTTAATTAAAACATCAAATGTAGTGGCAGTCCCAAAATCTAAAATTATAAAATTATCTTTATTATTAATGACGCTGATTGCATTAGCCAATCTATCTGATCCAATTTGTTCATAATTAACCTTAATCTTAATTAATTTATTTAACTTAAGTTTCTTAAGTTCTTTACATTTAATTTTATAAGTTTTGTTAAAAAAGTTTTTAATTTCATTGAATGACTTTGGAACAACACTGCAAAATAAACATTTATCGATTACTTTATCTTTTAAACTTAAACTGGATAGAGACCTTTTTAGTAAAG
Source organism: uncultured Candidatus Pelagibacter sp. (assembly GCA_905616455.1). Next base: position 59,109 of record CAJQSW010000009.1, read on the forward strand.
AAAGGTTTATTTTTTTTGTTATCAAGGTAACTCTTTTAATAATAATATTTTTAGAGTTTACCAAACAAATTTTCGTTTCTGTATTTCCTATATCACCAACAATAATCATTTTAAATTTCTATCTAGGTTTTTTATATTAAATTTAGGAAACATTGGAATAAAAGTTTCATAAATTTTTTTTAGTTTTAATGCCGCATAATTAGGGGTAATTTTTACACCAGTTAAATCAAAAAGGTTTGTGGCCACATAATTCTTTATAGAGGGACTCTTAATTAAATTTATACCTATCCCAACTATAATAAATGTTTTACCTGATTTAGATAATGTTTCCTGCAATATACCTGAAATTTTCATATTATTTATTAATAAATCATTTGGCTTTTTAATTGTAATTTTATCTTTATAAAAATTTGATAATAATTTTTTAACCAAAAAACAGTTTATTTTTGTTAAATTTTTTAATGATAATTGAACCATGTTAACTTGGAAAAAAATACTAACAAATAAATTTCCTTTAAAAGAAGTCCATTTTTTACCATATTGACCCCTACCTCTTATCTGTTTTTCGGCAATTACAATCCCAGATTTATTATTGCTATTTTTAATTATATGAAATGCTCGGTCGTTTGTACTATTTATGATTTTAAAATTAAACTTTTTTAACTTCATTAAATTATATTAATACTAGATACAATTTCTACTAACTTACTAGGAAAGATAAAGTACAGGAGAATTAATAGAGTCGAAAAAGTTAATGATATTTTCAACCAAACACTATGATCTGAGTCATATTTTTCACTTTCTTCATCAAAATAAATAACCTTAATTATCCTTAAATAATAAAAGGCAGCAATCACAGTTGATAATAAACCAACAATTGCTAAAAAATACATTGATTGCTCAATTACAGACTTAAATACATAAAACTTTGCAAAAAAACCAGCCAATGGTGGAATACCAGCCAATGAAAAAAGTATAACAAGTAATGACAGGGATAAAACTGGATGGTTTTTTGAGAGGCCAGATAGATCATCAATAGTTTCAAAATACTGATCATTTCTTTTCAACATTAATAAACAGCTGAATAAACCAAGATTCATTACCATGTAGATAGAAATATAAACTATAGATGATTGAATACCCTCATTTGTCCCAACAGAAAGTCCTGCTAAAGCATACCCAATATGACCAATAGAGCTATACGCAACTAATCTTTTTAAATTATTTTGTCCAATCGCTGCGACAGCTCCAAAAATCATTGAAGCAATTGATAAAAAAATTATAATGGGTTGCCATTGATCAATCATATTAAAAAATGGGACATACAAGAATCTAATAAAGACAGTTAAAGCTGCAACTTTGGGAACTATGGCAAAAAATAATGTTACAGATGTTGGTGACCCCTCATAAACATCTGGTGCCCACATATGAAAAGGTACGGCAGATATTTTAAATGCTAATCCAACTAAGATAAAAACTATTCCAAATGTTAAACCATAATGAGTAGAATCCATTGAATTACCAATAGTATCAAAATTAGTTGATCCAGAAAACCCATAGATTAGAGAGCAACCATAAAGTAATAATCCAGAAGAAAGTGCACTTAATACAAAATATTTAAGACCTGACTCAGATGATTTTAATTGATCTCTATTAAATGAGGCCAAAACATATAAAGCTAACGATTGTAATTCAAGTCCAATATAAAAAACCATAAGATCATTAGAGCTAATCATAACCATCATTCCTAAAATTGAACAAAGGATCAAGATTGGATATTCAATTAAGAAAATTTGAGATATTTTTAAATATTTTGTTGAAATTGATAAAACAAAAGCTCCACCTACAATTGTAAGGATTTTCATTAAAGATGAGAGGTTATCAATTACATAACTATTACCAAATAAATATACAGTACTGTCAAAGGGATTATTTAATATTAAAATTCCAGTAATCAATAAAAGTCCTATTGAAAGATTATGAATTAAATTAGAGCTATTTTTTTTAAAAACGCCCAAAATCAATAAAAACATTATTGATAAAGAGATAAAAATTTCAGGAGAGATCAAATTTAAATTATTCATTACTTTTGCACCTCAGGACCAAACATATTTAGGTTAAAATTATACATTTCAATTAAGTTATATACCGATACTTCAATCGTATTAATAAGAGGTTCTGGATAAAAACCAAAAAATAATACTGGTATAGCTAAACTCCATAAAATAAATTTTTCTGAATTATTTAAATCAGGTATTTTTAAAAGATCTTTGTTTACTAAATTTCCAAAAACAACTCTTCTATATAGCCATAACATGTATGCAGCTCCAAAAATGACTCCAAAGCTAGCAATAACTGCTACTAAAAAATTATCTTTAAATACACCCATTAAAATTAAAAACTCACCAACGAAGCCACTTGTTCCGGGTAGTCCTAATGCAGCTAAGGTAAACAACATAAACAGAATTGAATATTTAGGCATCACTGAAACTAAACCTCCATAAGTTTTAATCAATCTTGAATGCATACGATCATAAACTACACCAACACATAAAAATAATGCAGCAGAAACAAGTCCATGACTAATCATTTGAATTATACTTCCTTCAATACCCTGTTGTGTGATTGTAAAAATTCCTAATGTTACAAAACCCATATGAGCAACAGAGGAGTATGCTATTAATTTTTTCATATCTTCCTGCATTAGGGCAACAAGAGATGCATAAATAATTGCAATTAAACTCAGTGCATAAACTAATGGAGTAAATAGTTCAGAAGCTACCGGAAACAAACCTAAAGAAAATCTAATAAAACCATACCCAGCCATTTTTAAAAGAATAGCAGCCAGTAGAACCGATCCAGCAGTTGGAGCTTCAACATGGGCATCAGGTAACCAAGTGTGAACTGGCCACATAGGAGTTTTGACAGCAAAAGAACTAAAAAATGCAAGCCATAATAAGTTTTGGTATTTTGTGTCTATGCCTAACTCATACAGTTGTACTATATCGGTTGTACCAGCAATCCAATAAATTGAAATTATTGCAACTAACATCAAAACAGAACCAAGCAACGTATATAAGAAAAACTTAAAGGCAGAGTAAACTCGTTTTTCACCTCCCCAAATTCCAATAATCAAAAACATAGGGATTAATCCTGCTTCAAAAAATAAATAAAATACAACTAGATCAAGTGAACAAAAAACCCCAATCATTAAACTCTCCATTACTAATATGGCAATAAGAAAATCTCTTAACCTTACTTTAATTGTATTGTTAACAGATATTATACACAATGGAGTAATAAGTGTTGTTAGAATTATAAAAAGAATTGAAATTCCATCTATGCCCACTTTATAATCAACGAACCCCTTTAACCATTCTCTATTTTCAACAAATTGAAATGTTGATGTGGATGGATCAAATAAATACCATAAATAAATTGAAATTAAAAAATTAACAAAAGAGGTGAACAAAGCAACATATTTTCCTGTATTTGAATTTCTATCTTTTGAAAATAATAGAAATAAAGCTCCAATAGTTGGTAAAAGAATTAAAGATGATAAAATTGGAAAATTCATTATTGTAAAATTAGAAATGTTAATAATCCAGAAAGACCAATCAATATCATAAAGGCGTATTGATAAATAAATCCACTTTGAAATTTACTAGCTCTTAATGATAAATTTTTAATTAGTAGAGAAAGACCATCCGGTCCAAACTTATCAATAATTTTTATATCAATTGTTTTCCAAAAGAATAATCCTATTTTTTTTGAAGATTGGATAAATATGATGTCGTATAACTCATCAAAGTACCATTTATTAACTAAAAAATTATATAAAGGTCTATTAGATTGAACAATTTGGTTTGGTAATTCTTTATTTTTTACAAATAAATAATAGGCAATTGGAATGGATATAAGGACAAGTATAGGTGTAATCAAAATAATCCATAAAGGTGGGTGATCTGTACTTAATGGATTTAGAAATTTAATAGACTCTCCCCAAAAGTGATTTTCTCCTCCATGACCTATAAATAAATCTTTAAATAAAAAGCCTGCAAAAATTGCTCCAATTGCTAATATAATCAAAGGTATAAGCATGACCAAAGGAGATTCGTGCATTTCTTCAATTTTTAATTTTTTATTATTATAAGTTCCATGAAATGTTTTAAAAATTAATCTCCACGAATATATTGAGGTAAGTAAAGCTGTTAAAATACCAACACCCGCAGCATAATAACCTACTGTATTACCTCTAAGATAAGCAAATTCTATAATTGCATCTTTTGAATAAAAACCAGAAAGGAAGGGAAAGCCTGTAAGAGCTAATGTCCCAATAATCATTAAAATCCAAGTATAAGGTAACTTTTTGTACACAGCGCCCATTTGATTAATATTTTGTTCATCCTTAAATGAATGGATTACAGATCCTGATCCTAAGAATAGCAATGCCTTAAAAAAGGCATGAGTAAACAAATGAAACATTGCAACATTATAAGCGCCAACACCTACTGCAAAAAACATATATCCTAACTGACTACAGGTTGAGTAAGCAATTATTTTTTTAATATCTGTTTGAACTAATGCTACAGTTGCAGCAAAAAAAGCAGTTGTCATTCCAACTACTGTAATAATATTTAAAGTTAATGGAGAGTATTCAAAAATTGGAGAACATCTAACAATCAAAAAGACTCCAGCTGTAACCATTGTAGCAGCATGTATTAGTGCAGATACAGGTGTGGGACCTTCCATAGCATCAGGTAACCATGTGTGTAAAAGAATTTGTGCTGATTTACCCATAGCTCCTATAAATAAAAGGATACAAATTAGATCTATAGCCTTGATGTGCATTCCTAAAAATAATAATTCTTTGTCAATAATTTGTGGAATTTGTTGAAATACCTCAGAGTAATTGACAGTACCAAATAGATAAAAAATTAAAAATATTCCTAAGGCAAGTCCAAAATCACCCACTCTATTAACTACAAATGCTTTTATAGCAGCTGCATTTGCTGAATCTTTTTTATACCAAAAACCAATTAAAAAGTAAGAACAAAGGCCTACACCCTCCCACCCAAAAAATAATTGAAGAAAATTATCCGATGTAACCAACGTTAACATTGCAAACGTAAAGAGAGAAAGATATGCCATAAATCTTGGCTTATGGGGATCGTGAGACATATAACCAATTGAATAAATATGAACTAGTGAAGAAACCAGAGTTACAACAACAAGCATTACCGAAGATAACGCATCTACTTTAATAGACCAATTCACATTAAGTGTTCCTGAATTAATCCAAGTAGCAATAACTGCATTATTTTCATATCCATTAACAATAACTTGATAAAATAAAGTCAAAGATAGTAGCGCTGAAATCGAAACAAAAACACTTGTTATGATCTCTGAATTTCTGTCACCTATAAATTTACCAAAAAAACCAGATATAATAGATGCTAGCAGTGGAAGAAATAATAATGCAAATTCCATATTATCCCTTCAAACTATTTATCTCTTCAACTCTAATTGTTGATGAGTTTCGATAATAAACTACTATTATTGCTAAACCTATGGCAGCTTCCGCAGCAGCTACAGTTAATATGAAGAGCGTAAAAATTTGTCCAGTTATATCATTCAAAAAAATAGAGAAAGCTACCAAATTAATATTCACTGCTAATAAAATAAGTTCAATACTCATTAATATTACTATGATATTTTTTCTGTTTAAAAATATACCGACTATACCAATGGTAAATATTATCGCTCCTAAAGTTAGGTAGTGGCCCAGACCTACATCAATCATCAGATTTAACTCCTTTATTACTTGGAACATCTATCAATTCAACACCGTCTGATCTTTCTCTAGATATTTGACTAAAGTAACTTTGCCTTTTAACACCCAATCTCTGCCTAAAAGTAAGAACAATAGCCCCTATCATTGCAACTAATAAAATCATTCCACTTAATTGAAAGATATGGATGTAATCAGTATATAAAACATATCCAATGGCATGAGTATTACTAATGTTACTATCTATATTTAATGACATAGATGAAACAAGATCTGGCTTATATTTCCATCCACCGATAACGATAACTAATTCAAAAAATATAATAGTACTAATAATTAATCCAATTGGAATATGATTTGAGCTTTCTCTAGCACTAAACCATTGGTTTTTTTGTTGAGCAACATTAAGCATCATCACAACAAATAAAAATAGCACCGCTACTGCTCCAACATAAATAATTAACATTATCATGCCAAGAAATTCAGCACCTATCATAATAAATAAGCAAGAAATACTAATAAAATCTAAAATTAAAAAGAAGACAGAATGAACGGTGTTTTTAGAAACTGTAACCATAATTGCAGAAACAATTGCTATTAATGAAAAGATGTAAAAAAAAATTGCGTGTGCCAACATAATAGTTATCTATAAGGTTTATCCGCTTTAATATTTGCAGCTAAGATATTTTCCCATCTATCTCCATTGTCCAAAAGTTTTTCCTTATTATAATAAAGTTCTTCTCTAGTTTCTGTTGAAAATTCAAAATTTGGTCCTTGAACTATTGCATCTACAGGACAAGATTCTTCACAAAGACCGCAGTAAATGCACTTCATCATATCAATATCATATCGGGTAGTTTTTCTACTACCATCTGCTCTCTCAGAAGACTCAATTGTGATTGCTTGAGCTGGACATACAGCTTCACATAGTTTGCAAGCAATACACCTTTCTTCACCGTCAGGGTATCTTCTTAAAGCATGTTCACCTCTAAATCTTGGACTAATTTTTCCTTTTTCAAAAGGATAATTTATTGTTTTTTTAGGTTTAAAGAGTTCTCTTAACGCAATAGTGAGGCCTCCTAAAAAATCTAACATAAAAATTGTTTTAAATATTCTTGAAATTTTCATAATTAATTAGTTGGTAGTAGATTAAAGTAAAATAAGTAACTAGATGTAAGAACAACCCACGTTAAAGCTAAAGGTAAAAATATTTTCCAACCGAGTCTCATCAGCTGATCGTATCTATATCTTGGTACAATAGCTTTTACCAATGCAAATAGTATAAAAAGAAATAAAATTTTAAAAATCAACCAAATCGCACCTGGAATTAAAGTAAATGGATAAATTTCAATTGGCGACAACCATCCGCCTAAAAAAAGAATTGATCCCATTGCACACATAAGAAGTATATTTGCATACTCTCCCAACCAAAACATTGCATACATCATTCCTGAATATTCAGTTTGATATCCTGCAACAAGCTCTGCTTCTGCCTCAGGTAAGTCAAACGGTGGTCTATTTGTTTCTGCCAAGGCTGAAATAAAGAAAATTACAAACATTGGAAATAATGGAATTACAAACCATAAATTTTCTTGAGCCATAACTATATCGTTTAAGTTTAACGAGCCTACACAAAGCAAAACATTAATTATAATAACACCAATTGAAACTTCATAAGATACCATTTGAGCTGCTGATCGAATTGCACCTAAAAAAGGATATTTTGAGTTTGAGGCCCACCCTCCCATAATAATTCCATAAACACCCAAAGATGAAACTGCAAATAGATAAAGAATACCAACATTGATATCGGCTAGTACTTGTGTTGCGCTGAAAGGAATAACCGCCCAAGAGATCAACGCCAGAGTCATAGTAACGATTGGAGCTAATATAAAAATTATTTTATTAGAGCTTGAAGGAATAATAACTTCTTTAAACATATATTTTAGTGCATCAGCCAAAGATTGAAGTAAACCAAAAGGTCCTACAACATTAGGTCCTTGTCTTTTTTGAACAAAGGCCCAAATACGACGATCAAGCCAAACAACCATTGCAACAGAGACAAGAACTGGAACTAATAAAAATAAAATCTTATATGTTTCAGAAAAAATTATACTTAAATAATCCATTTTATTAACCTTCAGTGCCTGTTAATTTCAAATTAATTTTAGCTTTTTTGCATTCAAACATGGTTTTTGAAGCTCTAGCTATAGCATTTGAGTAATAATAGTCTTCATTATTAACTTTTAAAATATCTTGTTTAAATTCTAAATTTTCAACATTAGAAGATTTAATAGATTTATTTTTTTCAATATATAAATTAATTTGATTTAGCAAACTGCTATCTAATTCATCTTTGTCATTAAATAATTTCCTATGATTCATTGCTTCTGCTAATTCATTAATTATCAACCAGTCTTCCTTAGCTTCTTCTGGTGGATAAGATGCCTTATAAGCTTTTTGCATTTTACCTTCAAGATTTGTGAAATAACCATTTTGCTCTGTGTATGCAGCTCCCGGAAGTATAATGTCTGCAATCTCAGCTCCTTTATCTCCATGGCTCCCTTGATAAATTATAAATTCATTCTTTTTTTTAAATTTAAGATTATCTACTCCTAATAGATAAACAATTTCAAACATGTGATTTTCTAAATTTTTTAATACTTCATTTGAACCATCTATTGTTTTGTACAACCCTAAATCAAAACTACCAACTGTAGATGCATTTTCTGAAATTGTATTTAAAGAATTCCATTCATCTGATATTTTGTTATTTTTTTCTAAAAAAGATTTAATAGACTCAACAATATATTTGGCAGATTTACTTTTTAGGCATGACTGACCAAAGATAATTAAAGGCTTTTTAGCTTCTTTAATTAAGTCTGATATTTCATGATTGTTTTCTGTAATTTTTTTAATATTTTCAATATCACCATCTAAAAAATCATATGGATAAGTCAGATCACCAACATCATTTAAAGAAATTATTTTTGTTTTATTTTGTAAGTATCCTTTTCTAATACGCGCATTTAAAATTGTTGCTTCATACCTAGGATTACTTCCTATAAGTAAAATAAAATCCGCTTCTTCTATTCCGTTAATTGTTGAATTGAATAAATAATTTTTTCTATTTTTTGGGTTTAAATATGTGTGATCATTTCTTGATTCAACATTATATGAACCTAGTGTTTTATTGAAAAACTCTTTAAATATATAGAGTGTTTCCATATTAACTAAATCACCAGTCATTCCACATATTTTATCTTTATCTACATTTTTAAACTTTGACTTAATTATATTAAAAACTTCTTTCCATGACGCTTTCTCAAATTTACCATTATATTTTATAAAAGGCTTATCTAGACGTTGATTTAACAAACCATCACAAGCATACCTTGTTTTATCTGAAATCCACTCTTCATTAATATCTTCATTAATTCTAGGTAAAATTCTTTTTACTTCCCAGCCATATGTGTCAATTCTTATATTAGAACCAATAGCATCCATTACATCAATGGATTCAGTTTTTTTTAACTCCCATGGTCTAGCTTCAAACACATAGGGTTTAGATGTTAAAGCACCAACGGGGCATAAATCTACAACATTAGCTGATAATTCTGATTGCATAGATCGCTCAAGATATGTTGTAATTTCCATATCTTCACCTCTACCTATGGCTCCAATTTCCGTTACACCAGCAACTTCTGTAGCAAACCTAACACATCTAGTGCAATGTATGCATCTAGTCATTTGAGTTTTAATTAAAGGTCCCATATTTTTTTCAGAAACTTCTCTTTTATTTTCCTTGTATCTAGACTTATCAACACCATAGAACATGGACTGATCTTGCAAATCACATTCACCACCCTGATCACACACAGGACAATCTAATGGATGGTTAGCTAATAAAAATTCCATTACACCTTTTCTTGCTTTTTCAACAAATTCAGTATTTGTTTTAATATTCATTCCTTCTGCTGCGGGCATTGCGCATGAAGCAACAGGTTTGGGGGATCTTTCTATTTCCACTAAACACATTCTACAATTACCAGCTATTGATAATTTTTCATGATAACAAAATTTGGGAATTTCAACTCCAACTTTTTCACAAGCCTGAAGCACTGTTAGACCTTCTTCAACCTCTACATCAATTTCATTAATTTTTAATTTAAGCATTTTTTTTATCTAATAAATGTTGATCAACCAAGTAAGGTAAACTTTTATCTTTTTCAAAAGTTGGGTTAAAATTATTTCTATCCTCAATTTCTTTTTTAAAATGTCTCAATAAGCCTTGTACAGGCCATGAAGAACCCTCACCAAAAGCGCAAATTGTGTGTCCTGCAATTTGTGTGGTAACATCCGCTAACATATCAACTTCATCTCTTGATGCCTCACCTTTTGCCATCCTTTCCAGCATTCTCCACATCCATCCGCTACCTTCCCTACAGGGTGTACATTGACCACAGCTTTCATGCTTATAAAATCTAGCAATTCTTGCCATACACTTAATGATGTCTTGATCTTTATTAATAACAACTATACCCGCTGTACCTAATCCACTTTTTTCTGCCATCAGCGAGTCAAAATCCATTGTTAAAGTTTCGCAAGTTTTTTGGGGTATTAAAGGCATTGAGGAACCACCAGGAATTACAGCTTGTAAATTATCCCATCCTCCAATTACACCACCTGCATGAACTTCGATTAGTTCTTTAAGCGATATACTCATTTCTTCTTCAACATTACACGGATTGTTTACATTTCCAGAGATGCAGAAAATTTTTGTTCCTGTATTTTTTGCTTTACCTAAAGAAGCAAACCACTTTCCACCCCTTCTTAAAATTGTTGGAATAACTGCTATAGTTTCAACATTATTAATTATAGTTGGACAGCCATAAAGACCAATCAAAGCTGGGAATGGTGGCTTTAATCTAGGTTGACCTTTTTTACCCTCTATACTTTCGAGTAGAGCTGTTTCTTCGCCGCATATATAAGCACCAGCACCATAATGAATATAAATATCTAAATCCCAACCTGTTCCAGAGGCATTTTTTCCTATTAGTTTTTTTTCATAAGATTCATTAATTGCATATTGAAGTTTTTCACCATCTATAAAATATTCTCCTCTTATATAAATATAACAAACGTGAGCTTGAACTGCGTATGCAGCAATTAAACAACCTTCAATTAATTTATGAGGTTCAAATCTCAGAATATCTCTATCTTTACATGTGCCTGGTTCAGACTCATCTCCATTTATCACTAGGTAATGAGGTCTTGAACCTAACTCTTTTGGTGCAAAAGACCATTTTAAACCAGTTGGAAAACCAGCTCCTCCTCTACCTCTGAGCTCCGAAGCTTTAACTTCATTTATTATCCAATCTCTACCTTTTTCTATTAAATCTTTAGTATTTGTCCAATCTCCTCTTTTTTTGGAAGATTCAACATCTGAACCCCTGTCATTATATAAATTCTGAAATATTCTATCTTTGTCTTTAAGCATTTTTTAAATCCATAAGTGTTTTTCTACTATTTTCTGGTTCATTATTTGTACGGCCTCTATATGATCCTGGTTTAGGTGTCTCACCATTTAGTATCCCATCTAAAATTTTTAATGTTTTTTCTTTATCTAAATCTTCAAAATAATCATCATTGATCTGCATCATGGGCGCATTAACGCAAGCCCCTAAACATTCAACTTCCAGCCAAGAACACCTTTGATCTTTTGATAATTCATTTTCATTCTCAGAAATTTTTTCTTTACAAGCTTCAACAAGTTTATACGCACCTCTAATCATGCATGGTGTAGTTGTGCATACTTGTATAAAATACTCACCGACTGGAGAAAGGTTATACATAGTATAAAATGTTGCGACTTCATAAACCTTTATATAAGGCATGTCTAAGAATTTACCAATACACTTCATAGCTGCTAATGGAATCCAATTACTATTTTGTTTTTGTGCTATATAAAGTAAAGCCATTACAGAGCTCTGCTGTTTATCTTTAGGATATTTTGCAACAATTGCTTTAGCTGCTTCAAGTGAAGAGGTATTGAACTCAAAATTCTTAGGTTGTTCTTTTGAAGGTCTTCTTAAACTCATTATCTATCAACCTCTCCAAAAACTATATCTAACGAACCTAAAACTGCAGGTACATCAGCTAACATATGACCTTTAATTAGATAATCCATTGCCTGAAGATGAGAGAACCCTGGTGCTCTAATCTTACATTTGTACGGTTTGCTAGACCCATCTGATATCAAGTAAACACCAAACTCACCCTTGGGAGCTTCAACAGCAGTATAAGTTTCATCTTTATCTACTCGGTAACCTTCAGTAAAAAGTTTAAAATGATGAATTAAAGCTTCCATAGATTGTTTAATATCTTTTTTTGGTGGAGGGCTAATTTTTCCATCAGCTGACTTAATTATGCCTTTGGTCATTTTAGCTAAACATTGTTTAATAATTAAAACGCTCTCTCGCATTTCTTCAATTCTACACAAATATCTGTCATAACAATCACCATTTTTACCAACAGGAATTTTAAATTCTAATTGCTCATAACAATCATATGGTTGAGATTTTCTCAAATCCCAAGGAACACCTGAGCCTCTAATCATAACACCACTAAATGAATAATCTAAAGCGTCTTCTTTAGTTACAATTCCAATATCGACATTTCTCTGTTTAAATATTCTATTATCAGTTAGTAATGTTTCCAAATCATCTATTATTTTAGGAAAAGTATGACAAAATTTACCTATATCTTCCTCTAGTCCCATTGGTAAATCTTGATGAACTCCACCTGCTCTAAAATAATTAGCATGCAACCTTGACCCAGATGCTCTTTCATAAAAAGTCATTAATGTTTCACGTTCTTCAAAGCCCCATAAAGAAGGTGTTAATGCACCAACATCTAACGCTTGAGTAGTAACATTTAAAATATGACTTAATATTCTTCCAATTTCACAAAACATGACTCTAATAAATTGAGCTCTAATTGGTACATCAATATTTAATATTTTTTCTATAGCTAAAGCAAAAGCATGTTCTTGATTCATAGGAGCAACATAATCAAGTCTATCAAAATATGGTACTGCTTGCATATATGTCTTATTTTCAATCAATTTTTCAGTACCTCGATGTAACAATCCAATGTGAGGATCAGCTTTTTCAACAACCTCTCCATCTAATTCTAAAATCAGTCTTAATACCCCATGAGCAGCTGGGTGCTGAGGTCCAAAATTAAGATTTAGTGTTTTAGTTTTTTTTGTCATTTTCTTCTTTTGTCTGTTTTTTTATATACTTAGTACCTTCCCAAGGGCTTTCGTAATCAAAATTTCTATAATTTTGTTCTAATTTAACTGGTTCTTTAATTACTTTCTTATGTTCTTCACTGTATCTAACCTCGGTGTGTCCTGTTAAAGGAAAGTCTTTTCTTAATGGATGACCTTCAAAACCATAATCTGTAAGAATTCTTCTTAGATCAGGGTGATCTTTAAATTTAACTCCATACATATCAAAAACCTCACGTTCCATCCAATTCGCTGCAGGGTATAGTGATGTTAATGAGGGTATCACTTCATTTTCGCTAATTAAATAACTTAGTATAATACGTTGATTAAATTCATGACTTAAAAATAAATAAACAACTTTAAAACGTTGAGCATTTTCTGGATAATCAACTACTGTAATATCAATTAATTGTCTAAATTTTGTATTTTCATTATTCTTAATAAATAAAGTAACATCAATTAAAGATTCACTATCAATATTTATATATAACTGCTTGTGTCTAATTTCAGATTTTTTAATTTTAGTTGTAAGCCCAGAGTTAATTTTTTTTTCAAGATCTATTAAACTAATCATATTAATTATCTATTAAAAGATCCTTTGTTTCTAATTTTTTTTTGAAGCTGAAGAATACCGTACAATAGAGCTTCAGCAGATGGTGGACATCCTGGAACATAAATATCAACTGGAACAATTTTATCACATCCACGTACAACAGAATAAGAATAATGATAATAACCACCACCATTTGCACAGCTACCCATAGATATTACATACCTTGGTTCTGGCATTTGATCGTATACCTTTCTCAAAGCAGGAGCCATTTTATTTGTTAATGTTCCAGCAACAATCATTACGTCTGATTGTCTAGGTGAGCCTCGCGGTGCAGCTCCAAATCTTTCCAAATCATATCTTGGCATTGCTGTTTGCATCATTTCAACAGCACAACAAGCTAAACCAAAAGTCATCCAATGTAGAGATCCAGCTCTCGACCAGTTGATAAGGTTATCAAGTGATGTTGTTATGAAACCATTTTTACTAAAATCCTCAGAAAGTTTTTTAAATTCCTCTGGTATCTGTTTGTTATTTTCTTCTATATTCATATTTAAAATATTACTCCCAATCTAGTGCACCTTTTTTCCATTCATAAATAAAACCAATTGTTAGTATAAATAAAAAAATCATCATTGAGGAAAAGCCTAACAAACCTATGTTTCCTAAGGATATTGCCCAAGGAAAAAGAAATGCTATTTCTAAATCAAAAATTATAAAGAGGATTGCTACCAAATAAAATCTAACATCGAATTCTATCCTAGAGTCTTCAAATGGTTCAAATCCACACTCATAAGCAGATAATTTTTCTGGATCAGGATGTTTTGGTGAAAGAATTAAATTAATCACTACAAAAGCACAACTCAAACCTAGGGCTATTATTAAAAACAATAAAATAGGTAGATAATCTTTTAAAAATTCTGAAAGCATGAAATCTATATAACACTTTTTATATCATGTTGAAGTGCTCTATACGTCACAATATATATGATATTTACAAAAAATAGCGTAAAGTGGCGGGAGTGAAGGGACTCGAACCCTCGACCTATCGCGTGACAGGCGATCGCTCTAACCAACTGAGCTACACCCCCACTTTACTTATTTTGGTGGGTAGTAAAGGACTCGAACCTTTGACCCCCTCGGTGTAAACGAGATGCTCTACCAGCTGAGCTAACCACCCTAAACCAAAATTATTGTTTAATTATAACAATTATATACGAAAGTCAAAATAGATATTAAACGGAAATAGATATAAATTGGTGATTATTGAATACTGGCTTGGGATTTATCTTCAGATTTGGAAATTTTTTCGACCTCTACCCACTCAACTCTTTTTAACTCTTTGGTTAAAGCTATTTTTAACACTTCATCCGCATGTTCTACGGGAGTAATTTTGATGTCATCAGTTATCTTTTTAGGCATATCGACTAAGTCTTTTTCATTTTCCTTAGGTATAATAACTTGTTTAATCCCAGCTCTATGTGCTGCTAGTAATTTTTCTTTTAATCCACCAATTGGTAAAACCTGTCCAGTTAATGTTACCTCTCCAGTCATGGCAACATCTCTTCGCACTGGGTTATTAGTGATAGCTGACACTATAGATGTAACCATTCCAATGCCTGCAGATGGCCCATCCTTAGGTGTGGCACCCTCCGGAACATGAATATGAAAATCTTTTTTTTCAAATAAAGGTGGGATAATTCCATAGTCTAAACTTTTCGATCTGATAAACGATTTTGCAGCCTTAATGGACTCTTGCATTACTTCACCAAGTTTTCCAGTAATTTGCATTCTTCCTTTACCAGGCATAATTACAGTTTCAATTTTTAGAATTTCTCCACCATACTCTGTCCAGGCCAGACCAGTAACTACACCAATTTTATCTTCACTTTCAAGTTCACCAAATTTAAATTTTTGGATTCCAAGATAATCTGATAAATTTGTTAAATCAATTTTAACTTCTTTTTCCTCACCAGTTACAACTTTTTTAACAACTTTTCTTGCAACTTTAGAGATTTCTCTTTCTAAATTTCTTACACCAGACTCTTTTGTATAGCTTTGAATGATTTCTTTAATGATATCTTTAGATAGTGTCATTTCTTTTTCTTTAACACCGTTATCTTTAATTTGTTTTGGTAGAAGATATTTATTTGCAATATTAATTTTTTCATCTTCTGTATATCCAGCTAATCTGATTACTTCCATTCTATCTAGTAATGGTGGTAATATATTTAATGTATTAGCTGTTGTTACAAACATAACATCGGACAAATCATAATCTACTTCAAGGTAGTGATCATTAAATGTAGCATTTTGTTCTGGATCTAGAGCTTCTAATAAAGCTGATGATGGGTCTCCTCTATAATCATTTCCAATTTTATCTATTTCATCAAGAAGGATTAAAGGGTTTTTTGTTCCTGCTTTCTTCATCATTTGAATAATTTTTCCTGGTAAAGATCCAATATAAGTTCTTCTGTGACCTCTAATTTCAGCTTCATCACGCATTCCACCTACGGAAACTCTAACAAACTCTCTATTTGTAGCTTTTGCAATTGATTTACCTAAGGATGTCTTTCCAACACCGGGCGGGCCAACTAAACATAAAATTGGACCTTTAATCTTTTCCATTCTTTTTTGAACTGCTAAAAATTCAATAATTCTTTCTTTTACCTTTTCTAAACCAAAGTGATCCGCATCTAATACCGCTAGTGCTTTATTAAGATCAATAGCAACTTCACTTTTCTTAAACCATGGAAGGTCAATCATCCAATCAAGATAGTTTCTAATAACCGTAGCTTCTGCTGACATAGGACTCATATTTTTTAATTTTTTAAGTTCAGCCATACATTTCTTCTCAACATCTTTTGGCATTTTAGATTTTAAAATAGATTTATTTAGACTTGATGTTTCATCCTTACCATCTTCAATCTCACCTAATTCTTTTTGAATAGCTTTAAGCTGTTCGTTTAAATAGTATTCTCGTTGAGTTTTTTCCATTTGAGTTTTAACTCTACCTCTAATTCTTTTTTCAACTCCAATAATGCTAGTTTCATTTTCTATAATTTTAATTATGGAATTAAGTCTTTTTTTAACATCCATTGTTTCAAAAATTTTTTGTTTTTCTAGAATAGTTGCTGTTAAATGAGAGGCAATATTATCAGCGATATGAGATGCGTCAGCTAACTTTTTAATGGTATTGATTGTTTCACTTGAAACTTTTTTATTAATTGATGTTAGTTTTTCAAGTCTTCTAACAGCTGTAATCGCTAATGGAATTAAGTCCTCTTCTTCTGTAATTGTGTCATGCTGATGGGCATATTCACAAATAATAAACTTATCATTATCTTTAAAATTTAAAATTTTAACTCTTTTACTTCCTTCAACCAATACTTTTACAGTACCATCAGGTAATTTTAATAGTTGTAAAATGTTTCCTTCACAACCATACATAAAAACATCTGTTTTTTTAGGATCATCTACTTCTGAATTTTTTTGTGTAACAAGAACTATTTTCTTATCTTTTTTCATCACCTCATTTAACGCAGAGATAGATTTATCTCTTCCAACAAATAGTGGAATAACCATGTTAGGGAAAACAACAATATCTCTTAATGGTAATAAAGGTTTTTCGATTTTAACATCCATGTGTTAAATATGGATATTAAATATAATATTGCAATAGCTATTTATCAGTTATTAACGTTAAATTAAGCCGCAGTTGTTTTGTCTGTCTTTGTTTTTGTGTTATTTTTTGAGTGAACTATAATAGGCTGAGTCAGACCTTTTGCTGCACTGGCGTCAACAATTACCTCATCAACATTATCTTGACTTGGTAAATCATACATAGTTTTTAACAAAATATTCTCTAAAATTGATCTAAGACCTCTTGCACCAGTTTTTTTATTAATTGCTTTTTGTGCAATTTCTTTAATTGCATTATCTTTAAAAGATAACTTTGCTCCATCTAGTTTAAATAATTCTTGGTATTGTTTAATTAAAGAGTTTTTTGGCTCTTGTAATATTTTAACTAAAGTTTTTTCATCGAGATCCTCTAAAGTTGCTATCATAGGCAGTCTTCCAATAAACTCAGGTATAAGACCATATCTTAATAAATCTTCTGGCTCTAAACTTTTCATCCATTCACCTGTTTTTTTATCATCAGTCTTTTTAACATTTGCTCCAAATCCTATTGAAGTGCCCTTATCTCTTTGAGAGATTATCTTATCCAGACCAGCAAAGGCTCCTCCACAAATAAATAAGATATTAGTTGTATCTACTTGCAAAAATTCTTGCTGAGGATGTTTTCTTCCTCCTTGAGGTGGAACGCTTGCTACAGTTCCTTCCATAATTTTCAATAATGCTTGCTGAACACCTTCACCAGAAACATCTCTAGTAATTGATGGATTTTCAGATTTCCTGCTAATCTTATCAACTTCATCAATATAGACAATTCCTCTTTGAGCTTTTTCAACATTGTAATCTGCAGCTTGTAACAATTTTAAAATAATATTTTCAACATCTTCGCCAACATATCCTGCTTCTGTCAGCGTGGTAGCATCTGCCATTGTAAAAGGTACATCTAGAATCCTAGCTAATGTTTGGGCTAATAAAGTTTTACCACAACCTGTGGGACCAACTAGAAGAATATTAGATTTTGAAAGCTCAACTGCTTTGCTGGTTTTACTTTCATAATTAAGTCTTTTGTAGTGATTGTGTACAGCCACTGATAAAACTTTTTTAGCATGTGGTTGACCAATAACATAATCATCCAGTACTGCGCAAATTTCTTTGGGGGGTGGTAATCCATCTTGATGTTTAACAAAAGTATCTTTACTTTCTTCTTTAATAATATCCATACAAAGCTCAACACACTCATCACAGATGAATACAGTGGGTCCTGCAATTAATTTTCTGACTTCATGTTGGCTCTTGCCACAGAATGAGCAGTAAAGAATATTTTTATTATTTGTAGTCATAAGTTTTGTAAACGAATCAATTAATGTACTCTAATATAGATGAGTGATATTAATCAAGTATACGTTTAGTAGCCCATAAGGTATTGTGTATTAAGATCTATTTTCTACTACTTCATCAATTAAACCAAAGTCTTTAGCTGCTTCTGGGGTCATGAAATTGTCTCTCTCTAGTGCTTTTTTAACATCATCAACTGATTTATTAGTATGTTTAGAATAAATTTCATTAAGTCTTTTCTTTAAGGCTAAAACTTCGTTCGCATGTATCTCAATATCTGTTGCTTGGCCTTGAAATCCAGCAGATGGTTGATGAACCATTATTCTAGAATTAGGTAGTGAAAATCTTTTGCCCTTTTTCCCAGCAGTTAATAAAAAAGATCCCATTGAGGCTGCTTGACCAATGCATAAAGTTGAAACATCAGGTTTGATATACTGCATTGTATCGTAAATACCTAAGCCTGCAGTAACTAGTCCTCCTGGGCTATTAATATATAAATTAATTTCTTTTTTAGGATCTTCAGATTCTAAAAACAAAAGCTGAGCTGTAACTAAAGATGCAACATTGTCATCAATAGGACCAACTAAGAAAATTATTCTCTCCTTTAAAAGCCTTGAATAAATATCATAAGCTCTTTCACCCTTGCTGGATTGCTCAACAACCATAGGGACCAGGTTATTCATTTGATCTGATAAATTTGTTGTCATAAGATGATTCTCTTAACTTATATAACTTGTGATTACTTTTTGCTAACTTTTTTTGTAGAAGTTTCTTTGGGTTTTTTAGTTTTTGGCTTAACTACATCTTTTTTAGCAATAGCTTTCTTTTCTTCTGGATGGTTGTGATCATGATTGTGGTCATGTTCTTGATGTTTTTTTAAAATTTTTTCTGCTTCTTCTTTAGTAATTTCTTTCTTATTAGGTTTTGCTTTGGTTTTGATTAAATCAATAATTTTTTCTTCATAAACAGTTCCTCTTAAACTTGCTAATGCAGATGGGTTTTTCTGATAAAACTCCATAACCATTTTCTCCTGGCCAGGCATCATCCTAAGTTGTTTTTGAACTTCTGCTTGAACCTCTTGTTCAGTAACTTTTATTTTATTCTGTTCACCAAATTCATTTAAAATTAATCCCACTTTAATTCTTTTTTTTGCAATACCTTCAAAATTTTTTCTACTTTCTTTAGCATCCTTTTCACTCATACCTTGGGCTAATATTTTAATCTCTTCATCTACTAGATTTTCTGGAATTTCATCAACTTTAAAATTTTCAATTTCTTTTAAAATTTGTGTTTTAGCTAATTTATCTAAAGAATTTTTATATTCTTCATTAATCTGTTTTGAAACTAGTAATTTTAGATCGGTAAGATCTTTTGCACCTAAGTTTTTTGCAAATTCATCGTCTATTTTTATATCTTCAGATTTTTTTACAGCTAAAATTTTACATACAAAGATAGCTTTTTTCATTGCAAATTCTTTTTGTGGATAATTTTCAGGAAGTATAGCCTCTACTGACTTTTCGTCATTTTTTTTAACACCTACTAATTGTTTATCAAAGCCTTTGATAAATAAGTCTTTTCCAAGAATTAATTGTATATTCTTTCCCTCACCACCAGTAAAATTTTTTCCATCAATTGTAGCCGTGTAGTCAAATACAACTGAATTACCATCAGCTGCTTCAACTTTGTCAGCCACATTTATGAAATTATTTTGACTTTTTGCTATTTCTTTAATTCTTTTATCTGTTTCATTGGCTTCAATCTTAACTGAATATTCATCATACTTAATATTTTCAACAGACTTAAGTTCTACTTTAGGAAGTTCAGTTACAGACATTACATATTCTAAATCCTTATCTTCACCGTAAGTTTTAAGATCGAGTTTAGGTTGGCCAGCTGGTTTAATTTTATTGTCCTCTAACGCTTTAACTGATGTGTCTTTAAGAACTTTATCAAGGACTTCACTAAAAATTGCCTGTCCAAATTGTCTTTTAAGAATTTCTCTTGGAACTTTTCCGGGTCTAAAGCCTTTTAAGTTAACAGTATTCTTAATTTCTTCATACTTTTCATCCATATGAGCATTCATAGTTTTTTTATCTATGAAAACTTTGATGTCTTTATTTAACCCTTTTATGTTTTCTACTGTTACTTTCATAATTTTATAACTTTCTGGTAGGCGAAAAAGGACTCGAACCTTCACATCTTTCAATAC
This sequence comes from uncultured Candidatus Pelagibacter sp., assembly GCA_905616455.1. The sequence continues at coordinate 79,924 of CAJQSW010000009.1, forward strand.
TGGTTCCTAAGACCAGCGCGTCTACCAATTCCGCCATTCGCCCACAATTCTTGAGGATTTATATATTATTGATCTCATTTGTCCAATGACAAAAATTATGAAATATATTAATAATCAATTATATTTAGTGTTAATTTAAAAAAATGATTATTTCTCCTTGTATAAGCATATGCAAAACTGACCCTCAGACTGGCTATTGTTACGGATGTGGTAGAGATAATGAAGAAAAAAAATTATGGAAAGCAGAACATACTAGTAATCAGTGGAAAAATGATAATTTGATTAATATTCAAAAAAGACTTACTGGATGGCAATTAGAAAGTTTTAAAGATTCTTATAAACACAAATTAGATAATGGTATTTCTCTTTTTAAAAAAAATTTGATAAAATGAATAAAACAACAATAGTTACATTTACTTATATCCTTGGAATCATAATTGGTGCCCTTTTTTTAGATGTCTGGAGTGCAGAAACGTCATTTGTAAAAACTATTTCAGTATTTGTCTGGACAATTATTTTTTTAATTGCATTGTTTTATTTTGATAAAAATGAAAAAAAATAATTTTAGTATTAAGTTTTTAATAATTTCAACATTTTTACTTAATTTTCAAACAGTAGTTTTATCAGAAATAATGCTTCTGACAGAATGTAAAAATTTGAATGATAGTTTTATTAAAAATGAATACATCCTTGATTTTGAAAAATCTTTAATGATTAGAAATTATGTTTATGACAACAAAACATATAAAAAGCATAGAAGAACAGATTTAAGTATTAAAAAAGAGAACACTTTAGAAAGATTTATGTATGAGGATAAAAATCTAATCTTTACTGATAAAATTGGTTACCCTCAATTTTACACTCAACTAGTTTTTGAAAAAAATAGCCCGATGATTAATATTAGAACTGTAATTAATGGTGAAGAAGCTATTTCAAAAGTATCAACTTGTGGCAAAGTGGAAGTTTTTGAAAAGGAAAGTTAAGACTTTTTATTTTCGGTACTGATCTTGTTGGCCTTGATAACAAAATTAAGTTTTTTTGCACCAAATTTAGTATTTGTGATATTGCTTCGATGCTTTGCAAAAGCTTGTTTTTGCGCCAGCTTCATTGCTTTTTTTGATGACATGTATCTATTCTATATTTTTTTATAATAAAATATAGTTTTAATTATTAGAAGTTTCTTGTCGTGCAAGAATATTAAAACCTTTATCTGCTATAACAATTTCACCAGATGAAACTGATATGTTTAAAATTTCTAATATTACAACATAATGCGTCACAAAAACTAAGTTACCTTTGCCATTCCACATTTGTATATATTCTTTTAATTCTTTGATTTGGTTGACTTTTTTGTGAGCAAATTTTTGATTATAAAATGAATTTAAAAAACTTTTAGTTTCGTAATTTTTAAAAGCATATTTTGCAGTTTGTTGGCACCTACACCATTCACTAGATAAAACTATATTACCTTCAATATAATTTTTTAAGAAAAATTTTCCAATATCCTTTGCTTGTTCTACGCCTTCCTTATTTAAATTTCTCTGAGAATTACAATTAGATATATCAAGGTTATCTGGATCACCTGTACCTGGTGCATATGCGTGTCTTATAAATATTAACTTTCCACCTTCACTTAATATATTTTGTAAATCATCATTGGAATTAGCTATTAACGATGTATTAAAGGATATAACTAAGAATAGGATAATTTTTAATAACTTCACTGATGAACATTAAATTTAAAAAACTAAATAATTCAATAATTAAATGTAAAAAATGTCCTAGATTAACAAAATTTAGTAAAAAAATCTCAACCCTTAAAAGGAAACAAAATATATCAGAAGTTTATTGGGGTAAACCTGTAACAGGATTTGGAGATATTAAAGCAAAGTTAATGATTATTGGTCTTGCACCAGCGGCACACGGTGGAACTAGAACTGGCAGAGCATTTACAGGTGATAAGTCTGGTGATTTTCTATTTTACTGCCTAAATAAAGCTGGTATTTCAAATTTACCTACATCAACACATATAAAAGACGGCTTAAAACTTAATAGAACCTATATTACTAATATTTTAAAATGTGTTCCACCAGATGACAAGCCTTTAAGCAGTGAACTAAACAACTGTTCACATTATTTTGTTAATGAAATTCAAAATTTAAAAAACTTAAAAGTTATAATAACATTGGGTAAAATTGCATTCGATAACTGTATAAAGTTTTATAAGAGAAATTTTATTATTAATAAAAAATTAATATTTAAACATGGTGTAAAATACCACCTGCCTGATGGTAAAATTCTAATTCCTAGCTATCACCCAAGTCCACGAAATGTTAATACAAAAATTATAAATATAAAAAAAATGATGAGTCTGCTTAAAATTGCTAAAAAATACTCTAAGCTTTAATACTGTCACAAAAATAAGGCTTAAAATCTTGAAATAAAGCTTCCGGGATTTTCATAGGTTTGCCTTCATTATTGACAAAGACTAAATGTATTTTTGCTTCAACAATTAAATCTTCACCTCTTGAAATAAATTGGTTCATGGAAAAAGATGTTTTTGTCGTTGATTTAACAAAGGACCTAATACTTAACTCGTCTTCAAGATATGCTGATTTTTTGTATTCAATATTGCATGACTTAACTAATATTAGTGATCCAAAATCTTTTTTTATTTTTTTATTATTAAAGCCCAGTGTAACTAAAGCTTCTGTTCGAGCTCTTTCAAGAAAATTTAAATAATTTGCATAATAAACAATACCACCAGCATCCGTATCTTCGTAATAAACTTTAAGTTTATGAAAAAAATTTTCATGCATGCTTATATGATAGCAAAAAAACTATTAAAAAACTCTTTATTCTGTAGAAAAATAAATATTTTGATAATATGAAATTGCTTTTAATTTTGAGTTATCCGTATCTGTCATTATCGCAACACCAGATATATCTAAAACTTCTATTCCATGAAGCTTCATAAAATCCTCTTTAACATTAGCTTTAACAGTCACCCAGACATTTGAGTTGTCTTTTGTTGAGGATAATACGTAATCAATTGACTTTTTTGTATAGGGGCTAGGCCAATTTTTTCCTACCTGATTATTACTAGAAAATACATAGTTTATTGCCCTATTCGATAGAGCTGTAGAACCAGTTTTTTTTATAACAAATACTCTAGCAGCATAATCGTGTCCCTTTTTACTATTTTCTACTATGCCAGATAAGTCTTTTTCAACTTTCCAGGTAATATTAATAAAAGGAGTTTTTAATAAATCAATTAAAACTTCTTTACCTAGTCCTGAACCTTTACCTTCAGCCTCAGCTTTAATAAAATTACCATTTTGATTAGAGCCGAGAGTCCATGTTGTTTCACCTTTGTATTTTTTTCCAACTTTTAATGTTTTAAATTCTTCCTCTGTAAAATCAAAAACAGTAACTTTTTCAGCAGTCACAGTGTTTGAAAGCATAAATGAGGCAAATAATATTACTAAAAATTTTTTAATCATGACTTAGTTGTATACCTAATATTTTCTAGAAAACAATATTTGAACAAAGTTTAAACACCCTAAGATCAATATTGTGTTTTATTAATAATAAATGAAATCAATTTCTATCTTTATACTTTTAATTTATTGGTCAATAATCTTGCTGGCACCCGTTATCTCTAAGGAAAATAAAACTGATCTAAAAATATTAAAAACAAAGCTTAATAGGTAGATCTACCGCCACTTATATCAAAAACTGCTGCCGTTGAAAATGAGTTTTCCTCAGATGAAAGCCAGCAAACTAGAGATGTAAACTCTTCTATTTCTAAGAATCTACCTCTTGGTACCTTTGATAACATTCTAGCCACATGTTCCTTTGACATTTGGTTTAAAATTCTTGTTTTGGCTCCTGCTGGTGTAACAGCATTAACAGCTATATTCTCATCAGCTAATTCTTTTCCTAACGACTTGGACAAACCAATAACACCTGCTTTAGCTGAACTATAGGCACTAGCATTAGCATTTCCATCTTTACCCGCAACAGAAGCAACATTAACTATTCTACCATAATTATTCTTAATCATATACGGTACAACACACTTGCAGCAGTTAAAGGTGCCCATTAAATTAATTTGAATAATTTCATTCCACTCATCAACATCATAATCCCATAATGACGATGTCGAACCAGTAATTCCAGCATTGTTAATTAAAATATCAATATTGGTAAATTTTGCTATTTCATCTATAGTTTCTTTAACATTTTTAAAATTGGACACATCAACAATATTGTATGAAAGGTTTGGGTTAGCTACTGCATTAATAGCTTTTTTTAATTCACCTTCATCAATATCCCAAATAACAACTTTAGCACCAGATTTTAAAAAACGTTTAGCAATATCTAAACCAAAACCTTGCGCGCCACCTGTAATGATTGATGTTTTGTTTTTTAAGTCAAATTGATGCATAAAATTATTTACTAACTAATAAATAATAAGTCAATGAAGAGATAAAAGCTCCAATCAACCAAGAATAAGAGTGAAAAGACATTAAGCTTTCATTCCAAATTGATGAGGCTGCAAAAATAAATCCCAAGACCAATGAATAGATAGCTTTGATGTGCCAGCCATTTGAATAGAAATATAAACTACTTTTTTCTAAAGAAAAAATCTCCATATTCTCTAAGTTAGTTTTTTTAATTAGATAATAATCGACAACCATAATACCAAATAAAGGTCCAAAAAATGCCCCAAAAGTATCAACAAATGCTAAAATTCCTATTTGGCTTAATAGGGGTAACCAAAAAATACCAATAACAAAACCTAAAAGAGCAATAATGATTGCTGAAGTTTTTAAGTTAAGTTTCTTAGGCATAAGATTTAGCAATATATTCTGCGTTGGCACATAATTGGCAATTAAATTTGTCGAAGCAGATGAAAAAATTATAAAAAATAAAACTATTACAGTTAATTCTGAATTATTAATCTTCCCAATGATATCAGTTGGATTTGTTAAAATTCTTTCCATGTTTTCTAAATTTTTATTTAGAAAAATATCAGCACCAATAACAATAAAAACTGCAAAAAAAGAAAAAATTAATAAATTTAGAATTAAACTTAAATTTCCTTTTTTTAATTCATTCTCATTTTTTATATATCTAGTAAAATCACCATAATTTAAAATTACAATTGAAAAATATGCAAAAATAGTACCCACAACTGCAATTAGTGGAGCTAAATTAATCTTATCAAAAAGGTTACTGATTGAAAAAATATCTGCAAATGCTGCTGAAGTAGTCTTAACATCATAAAGAAATACTGTCAGAAAAAATATTAACATTCCCGAATAAACAGTTACTGCTGAAAACCTTATAATAGTTCTATTAAATTGATGACTTTTGCTGAACAAAAAAACTTGCAAAATAATAGTAAAGATAAAAGATACCCAATCAATAATATTTAATCCTAAAAGAAAAATTAAAAAAATATCGTTATCTAAAATAGAATTATCATAAGAGAAAATAGAAATTCTTATTAAAAAGCTAAATAATCTTGATAAAAAATAAGTTTGAATACCAAACATGGAAATACCCACCAGCCCTCTAAAAAGGCCAAAGTATTTTGCACCTTTTACTCCTAGGGAGCTTCTTAAAATTACTGAAAAAGGTAAGCCATATTTTTGAGAAGGTTTTCCAATGAGGTTAGCTAAAAAATAAATAAAAGCAGAAGCTATCAATGTCCCAAGTAAAACAACAAAGACATTTAACTCATAAACTAAGTAAAGAGACGCTATTAAAGAAAATCCAATTACACTTTGAATATTACACCCCCAAAAGCAAAATAAGTCTTTCCAATCCCAATTTTTATCATTAGGGTTAACCGAAACTAGTTCCCAATTGCTTAAGTTATATTTAGTTTTGTTTTGATTCACGCTTTTGATAATAAACTAATACATTCTACTGTCCATACAGATAGGTAGGAAGCCATAAAGCAATCTGTGGAAATGCAATAATTAAAATTAAACCAATGACCTGTATTAGCATAAATTGCATCATTCCATGATAAATATCTTTAAGATCCCATTCTGGAACTACACCTTTTAAAAAATAAGCTGATAGAGCAACAGGTGGTGAGAGCCAGGCGGTTTGTAAATTAACAGCAACTAATATTGCAAACCAAGTTAAATTAAATCCAAGTGCTTCAACTAATGGTAATATAATTGGTACTATAATCATAACAATTGGTACCCACTCTAAAGGCCATCCTAAAAGAAAAATCATAACCATAATCATTCCAAGAATTAAGTATCTATTCATCTCTAAACCTAACAAGAAATCAGTTAGTAACATTGGTGTTCCTAGTCTTGAAAATACAGCACCAAAAAAGTTTGATGCCGCAACTAGAACCATTATTAATGCAGAAATTTCTAAAGTTTTAACTAAAGCTTCTTGTAAACGTCCCAATGTTAATTTTCTATAAGCTAGGGCTAATAATAAAGCACCCATAGCACCACAACCAGCTGCTTCAGTAGGTGTTGCAAAACCAAATAAAATACTTCCGAGTGAGGCAAAAACTAATGCTGCTGGTGGAACTAAACCAATAAAAAATTCTTTCCAAACAGCTAACATACTTGTTGCTCTTAATTCAACAGGTAGAACTGGTCCTAAACTTGGATCAATCCAACATCTAATAGTTGTGTAAGCAGCATAAAGTGTTGCTAATAATATTCCTGGAATAATTGCTGCAGCAAATAAATCTGTAACTGGTATTTCCATTATTGGCCCCATAACAACAAGCATAATGCTTGGTGGAATTAAAATACCTAGAGTTCCACCAGCCGTAATTGTTCCAGCAGCCAGACGAACATTATAGCCTGATTTGTTCATAGATTTTGCCGCCATAATTCCTAAAATTGTTACTGATGCCCCAACAATTCCTGTTGCTGCTGCAAAAATAACCGAAACAAATAGTACTGCGTAATATAAAGAACCTCTTACTTTGGCTAACATTAATTGAAATGCTGAAAATAATCTCTCCATTAGTCCAGCTTGCTCCATCATTATTCCCATAAAGACAAAGAGTGGGACTGCAGCAAGAGTTTGTTCAGTCATGACCATTGAAAACTGTAAGGTCATTAAATAAAATACTAATTTACCAAATCCTAAATATCCAAAGAAAAAACCTAGAAATATTAAAGTAAATGAAATTGGAAATCCTACAAAAATAGAAAAAAGCATTACACCAATAAGTATAAATCCTAGATAAGCTGGATTAATTAATTCAGCTAACATTACTCTCCTCCTCCTGGCCACTTACCTTTTGTAGCAGCCCAATAACTTTTAAGTAATTCTGATATTCCTTGGACTAGTAAAAATACAATTCCAAACCATAAACAAGTTTTTATAGGCCACATATATGGCATCCAAGCAGTATCCATACCTTTTTCACCTCTCATAATCGATTCCTGAAGAAATCCAGTGGTCATATATAAAAATACAGTCAAACCAGGGAAATAAAATAAAAGATACAACCAAAAATCTACTTTGCCTTGTGTTGTGGTTTTAAAATTTCTATATAAAAAATCTGCTCTTATATGAACACCTTTTGATAAAGCATATCCAGCACCAAGCATGAATAATGCACCATAAAAAAATCTACTCATATCGTACACCCACATCGTAGGTGCATTGAAAAGTTTTCTTGCTAATACTTCGTAAACCATTGCAAATATTAAAGGTATAGTAATCCAACAAACTACATTACCAATCCATTTACTCGCTAAATCAATTTTTGTAATAGTTAATGCCATCCATTTAGGCATATCTTTAGGCATTGGACCTGAACCACCCCTTCTTTCAGCTATCATTTCATCTGAAATATCAAGCTTCATAGGCTTGATTTCTTCTTTTGTTTTTTGGGAGTTGTGATTTCTTGGCATAAATAAATTCAGTAAAAAAAAACTAAAGCGGACTATTAAATCCGCTTCAGCTATAATTATATTATCTAAATACTACTTTAATGTTTCTGCGTGAGCCATTCCTAGCTTAGCATTTGACATTTGAGATCCAGCCCAAAAAGGTACAGCTATGTCAGCAAAGTCTTTTTGAGACTGCCATACTTCTGCAAAGAATTTATTCTCTGCAGCATTCTTTTCTAAAGCTGCTTTTGCTGCAGCCATATACGCTGGAAAATAGTCAGCAGGAGTATCATGTAAAATAACACCGTGCTTCGTAGTTAGTTCATGTAGAGCTTTTCCATTTTCGTATATTCTGTAACTCATTGATTTTGATAAAGATGCGTTTGCAGCAACTTCTAAAGCTTTTTTCTCTAAAGCAGACATCTTGTTGTACAAAGATCCTGTAATATAGAAATCAGCATTTACTACTACTTGGTGAAGACCTTGTAGATAGTAATGTTTTAGAACTTTCTGAAAACCAAATGTCATATCCGGCTTAGGGCAACACCATTCAGCAGCATCAATTGTTCCTGCTTCAAGAGCTGGTAAAATATCTCCACCGCCCATTGCAACAGAAGCTACACCAATGTCTTTATAAGTTTGGCCAGGAATTCCCGGGGGAGTTCTGAACTTGTACTTTCTAAAGTCAGCCATGCTATTAATTGGTTCTTTGAACCAACCTAAAGCTTCTGGACCTACTGGTTGTAACATAAATCCCTTGATGTCTCTTCCCATCTCAGTCCATAGTTGGTCATAAAGTTCTTTACCACCACCGTATTGAAACCAAGATAAAAAAGCGATGTTATCGATACCAACACCTGCACCTGCTACTGGCGAACCAAATAACATAGCTGCTGGGTGATCGCCTGACCAATAGTGAGTCCAAGCAAAACCACAATCGATTAATCCTTTATCAACTGCATCTAAAGTTTCTTTTACACCTACTACGGATCCAACCGGCATAAGTTCGAACTTAAGTGATCCACTAGTTAGTTCAGTTACTGTATCAGTGAAATCTTTTAACATTTTCACTTCATCAGATTTTGAATTAAGTACAGTTTGGCACTTAAGAGTTTTTGCAGAAGCTCCTGTAACAGTCATAACTGTTAAAAGAAGAGATCCTACTATTAGTGATATGATTTTTTTCATATTTATTTTCCCTCTCGTTGTGTTTTTTTATAAAAGAAGAACTCTCTCAAAAAATTAAATTTAAAACAAGAGCTAATATCATTATTTCCACCCTTTATTCCCGTGAACACTAGTATTTTTAATTTTACAGATTATAAACTTCCTATACGTATGGATAATTTTGATTATATAATTATTGGCGCTGGGTCAGCTGGCTGTGTTTTAGCTAATAGACTTTCCGAAAATCCAAATAACAAAGTACTTTTAATTGAAGCTGGTGGAAACGATTCTTACCCATGGATTCATATTCCAGTTGGGTATTATAAAACAATGCATAATCCAAAAACTGATTGGTGTTATAAAACAGAGCCTGATGAAATGATGGAAAATAGATCTATACCCTACCCTAGAGGAAAAACTCTTGGTGGAAGCTCATCAATAAATGGTCTGCTTTATATAAGAGGGCAAGAACAAGATTATAATATTTGGAGGCAATTAGGAAATAAGGGTTGGAATTGGAATGATGTTTTACCTTATTTTTTAAAAGCTGAAAATCAAGAGCGAGGTCAGAGTGAATTTCATGCTGTTGGTGGACCATTATCTGTTTCAGATCAAAGAATAAAATTACCCATATTAGATGCTTTCATGAATGCAGCTGAAGAAATTGGTATTCCTAAAGTTAATGATTTTAATAAAGGTAATAATTTTGGATGTGGTTACTTTCAAGTAACAGAACAGAATGGTTTAAGATGTAGCACAGCTGTAGGATATTTAAACCCAATTAAGAATAGAAAAAATTTAAAGATTAAAACAAAGTGTCATGTTGAAAAAATAAACTTTGAAAATAAAAAAGCTGTCAGTGTTTCTTACTGGAAAGATAATCAATCAATTACAACTAAAACAAATAAGGAAATAATTTTAAGTGCTGGCTCAATTGGTTCTGCACAAATTCTTCAAACTTCTGGTATTGGTGATAGTGAAAAATTATCTAAACTTGGAATTGATGTTGTAAAAAATTCTATTGGTGTAGGTAAGAACTTACAAGACCACTTAATGTTTAGGCCCGTTTATAAAGTTAAAAATATTAAAACTTTAAATAAAAAGATTAACAGTCTAATTGGTAAATTAATGATTGGAATGGAATATGTTTTTTTAAGAAGTGGTCCAATGACTATGGGTGCTAGTCAACTTTGTGGATTTGCAAAAAGTGACTCATCTAAAGAAACTCCTAATTTACAATTTCATGTTCAGCCAATTAGTACAGATAAGTTAGGTGGTTCAAATTTACATGATTTTGCTGCATTCACCCCTACTGTTGCAAACATCAGACCAACAAGCAAAGGTGAAATTAATATTATAAGTAAAGATAGTAGAGAAAACCCAAAGATTAAGATGAATTATCTTTCAAGTGATGAGGATCGGATAGTAGCCGCTAAAGGTTTAAGATTAATTAGAAAAATTGTTTTAGAAAGCAATGAATTCAAACAATATGAACCTGAAGAATTTAGACCTGGTACCAATATCCAAGATGACGAAGAGCTAGTAAAAGCAGCAAGTAATTACGCACAAACAATATTTCACCCGGTAGGAACTTGTAAAATGGGTAATGATGAGAGTTCAGTAGTATCAGATGAATTAAAGGTTCATGGAATTCAAAACTTAAGAGTAATTGATGCTTCTGTTATGCCTAATATCACTTCTGGAAATACTAATGCACCAACAATAATGATTGCTGAAAAAGGTGCAGATATGATATTAAACAGCTAATGTTTGCTGAATTATTTGGTGCTGAACAACTTGTAATCCTAGGTCAAATTATTTTTATAGATTTAATTTTAGCGGGAGATAACGCCATTGTAATTGGAATAGTTGCATCTAAATTTCCAGTGGAGCAAAGAAAAAAAGTAATCTTTTGGGGAATAGGTGGTGCAGTAATTTTAAGAATTATTCTTACCATGTTAACTGCATACTTGCTGCAAATAACAGGCTTAAGACTGATAGGTGGATTACTTCTTCTTTATATAGTCTACAAACTTTACACTGATGTAATCAAAGGACAATCAGGTGATGAAAATATTAAAGTAGACAATTCAAGTTTCATAAAAGCTATTTGGACTGTATTACTAGCTGATTTCACAATGAGCTTAGATAATGTTTTAGGTGTTGCTGGTGCTGCAGGAGATCATTATATTTTGCTAATTTTTGGATTAGCTTTATCGATAATCCTTATGGCAACAGCCGCTACTGTAATATCAAGATGGATTACCAAACATAAATGGATAGCTTGGGTTGGCTTAATTGCTATACTGGTTGTAGCTTTAGAATTAATCTATACTGATTTAAAATTATTTATCTAAATGTACTTACAGAAAATCAATCTCAAAAATAAATATGCGTTAGTAACTGGTGCGGGTAAAGGTTTGGGAAGAGCCTGCTCTATTGCGTTAGCAGAAGCTGGAGCAACAATTATTGCATTAAGCAGAACTCAATCAGATCTAGATAAACTTGAGAAAGAAATAAAAAAAATAAAAGGTAAAGTTATTAAAATTAATTGTGATGTGATGAACTTTAAAGAGTTAAAAGAAAAATTAAATAAAATAAAAATAATTGATATTTTGGTAAATAATGCTGGCACCAATATTCCAGAACCATTTGAAAAAATTAAACAAGAAAGTATGAACTATCTTGTAGACCTTAACCTTAAAGCTGCTTTTAACGTTGCTCAATTAGTTGTGAAAAAGATGTTAAAAAATAAGAAAAGAGCTGGCTCTATAATTAATATGTCATCTCAACTTGGTCATGTAGGTATGGCAGGTAGAAATGTTTACAATATGACTAAATTTGGAATAGAGGGTTTAACAAAAGGAATGGGTGTAGAACTTGCTAAATACAATATCAGGGTAAACACCGTGGCCCCAACTTTTGTTGCAACACCAATGGTTAAAAAATTTTTTAAAAATAAAAATTTCAAAAAACTAGCCTTAGACAATATACCCATGGGTAAATTAGCGACCGAAAGTGATGTAGCAACCAGTGTTTGTTTTTTAGCTTCATCAGCCTCTTCAATGGTTACGGCTACATCAATTCTAATAGATGGTGGATGGACAGCAAAATAATAAATTTTACTAAAAAATTTTTAAAAATTTTTTCAATCAATGTTATTTTAGTATTATTTTTTATATCATTTATAGAACTTTTTTTTGGTTACTGGTTTGATAAAGATAATTTTGGACCTTATATGCGAGAACATCGCATGAAAAATCAAAGAATACTTTGGAAATATGAATTAGAGGAAATTGAATATTTTTACCGAAGAAACTATTATGGGTTTAGAGGTACTGATATTAATCCTTCAGAAATAACGGGTATTATATTGGGAAGTAGCCTAATAGATGAGAGGTATAAGCCTGAAAAATATACAATTACAGAGTTTTTAAATAAAAAATTAGAAAAAAATAACTTTGATATAAAGTTTATAAATGCTGGTATTGAAGGTCAAACTTCCTCTGGTACAGTAGCAAGTTTTGAAAAATGGCTTTTTAAACTAAAAAATTTTTCACCAAATTATATTATATTTTATTTAGGCAAAAATGACTCTCTTTATCAAGGTATGGATATGACTAATGTTAATCATGGCCATATACTTAATCCTGAAAAGAAAGAAGTTTTTTTTGACAACATAAAAAGTAGAAGCATAATTTACGATAGTATTAGAAAAATAAAATTTAAATACTTACCACGAAAAGGGTTTGTTAAATATGATGGAAAAATAAAAGAAAATTATACAAAAGAATATGATTATACTGAGTACAAAACAGTAAATAATCAATACGATCTAGTTAAACTAGTATCAAAAAATAAAGAAAAAATTTCAATCTACTTAAAAAAAATAGATAAATTAAACGAATACAGTAAACAATTAAACTCTGTACCAGTCTTTGTAACAAATATTGGATCGCATGGGTATGATTCAAATCTATTTATGTACAATCAATCATTAATAAATCATTGTAAAATCAAAAAGTATAAATGTATAGACTTGGCTAAAAAGGTAAGACCCGATATAAACTATTGGTATGATCATCAACATACAACGAAGAAAGGTTCGGCTCATATGGCTAATCTTATTTATGAAGATTTAAAAAAAATATTAACAAAATCTAATTAATAAACAACATACCCAAGTGGGTTAAAACCAAACTTAGATAGTATTATCATAAATATAACTAGAAAAATAATAACTACAGCTGGTAACCAAAATTTAGTATTTTTTAATAAATATTTAAATATTTTCATAAGCTAATTTAGTTCTTAATTTTAATATGGGTTTTTCAAAGTAATTATACACTAAAGTAGAAATTAAAAATAACAATAATAAGTAGACAGGCATAACAAGATATACTGAATAACTAAGATTATTAAAAATATATATAAGAATAATGTGAAATAAATAAATTGAGTACGTTTGTTGTGAGATTAACAAAATAAAATTTTTTAATTTAATATTTTTCAAATATGGTTCTAAAAAAATAAAAGAAAATAAAGTAAGACCACTGATGATTTGCATTAATAGAATAAACATAAATCTATTAATTGAAACAATCTTATTAACTGTAAAATAATCATAGCCAAATAAAAATATAGCTACTAAGGGTATTAATAAAAAAATAATTAAATTTTTATTTTTTATAAAAAGGCTCCGAAAGTGAGACAACAAAAAACCAAATAAAATTGCATCAATTCTCAAAAAAGTACCAGTTCGATAATAATTTGCATCAAATTTATCAACTAAAACTAATTTAATAAGAATTATAAAAACAAAGATTAATAATGAATTTCTTAAAAAGTTTTTTTTATTTGAAAAAATTAAAACTATCGGGAAAAGTAAATAAAAAAATTCCTCAATTGATAAAGACCAAGCAACTGGATAATAATCATTATCTATAAAATTTGAAACAGATTTCTGTATTAAAAATAAATACTTAAAAAAATCTTTATCAAAAAAATTACTTGTTAAAATTGACACTAGAACTAAAATAACAAAATAAAGAGGTAGAGTTCTTATCCATCGTCTTTTATAAAAAGTTAATAGATTTTTTTTATTATCAATAACTTTCAATAATTGTGGGTATAAAACAAAACCACTTAAAACAAAAAAAAATTCTACAAATATTATTGATAAATATTCAGAAAATTGATTTCCAAATACAAAACCATTTAAATGGCAAATGGCTACACCGTAACCACAAAAACCTCTAAATAAATCAAGACTATAAAAATATTGTTCTTTATTCATGAAATATAATATGGTTTTTTTTTATCATTTTATTAAAGTATAATTAATCATTATGTTAAAAATTAAAATAATAATAAGTTCATTTTTTATAATTCTTTTTTCTTCTAAGGTTCATAGTTTAGAGTTTACAGGAAAGTTCATTCAGGGCCACTTTATACTGGGTAAAACTGAATCAAATTCTAAAATATTAATTGATAGAAAGGAAGTGAAGGTTTCTAAAGACGGTTATTTCGTCTTTGGGATTAAAAAAGATAGAAAATTTGACATTGTAATTACTGAAAATGATAACAAGATTGTAAAAAAAATTAAAAAGAGAAAGTACAATATTCAAAAAATTGAAGGCCTACCTAAAAAAAAGGTTACACCACCAGAAGAGTTTTATGCTCGAATCAAAAGAGAAAATAAGTTAATTGCTGAAGCTAGAGAAATTGAAAGTGATTTACAATTTTTTAAAGAAAAATTTATTATTCCAGTTGATGATGCAATAATTACTGGTGTTTATGGAAGTCAAAGAATTTTAAATGGTATACCTAAATGGCCTCACTATGGTTTAGATTTTGCTCAAAAAAAAGGTACTCCTGTTAAGGCTATGAATAATGGAATTGTTACTTTAGCTGAAAAAGATTTGTTTTATACAGGTGCCACTTTGATATTTGATCATGGTCATGGAATTTCAACTTTATATATGCATATGAATGAAATTTTTGTGAACGTGGGCGACCATGTTAAAAAAGGAGATATTATTGCAACAATTGGAACATCGGGTAGATCAACCGGACCTCATCTAGACATTAGACTTAATTGGTTTGGTACTAGACTAGACCCTGCAACTATATTAAATATCCAATAATGAAAAAAACTTTATTAGAAAAAACAGCGAATAAATTAGTAAATGCATTTATTAATAATAAAATAATTGCTCCTCTTCCATTAAAATTTACAAAAAAACTAAGTGAAGCAGAAAAATTAAGAAAACTTTGTGAAAGTAAAATTTCTGATCCTATAGTAGGATTTAAAGCAGCAGGGACAGGGATACCTGTGATTAAAAAACTTAAAGAAAAAAAGCCTTTCTATGCATCAATTTTTAAAAATAATTTTATCAAAAGTGGTCAAAAAGTAAAAATTAATAAATCTACTTTAGGGATTGAATTAGAGGTTTGTTACCTTGTTAAAAAATCTTTCTTTTCCTCAAAAGGCTTAATTACCATGAATAATGTTACTAAATACATCTCTCATATGGCTCCTTGCATAGAGGTTGTTGGTTATAGACAAAGAAAAAAAGGGATAACAAGTTTTGGGGATTTGTGTAGTGATTTTGGAGCTAATGTTAAGTTTCTTATTGGAAAAAAACAGAAATATAAAAAAATTAATATTGGAAATTTAAAAACAAATATATCTAACAAAAAAATTAAACAAAGTGTAGATGGGAATACGAACACTGTTTATATAAATCCATTAAATTCACTTAGATTTGTGTTGAATGAATTAAAAAAAGATAAAGTAAATCTTGATAAAGATTTTTATGTTTTTACTGGTTCTACCGTAGGTGTTGTTCCTATTTTAGGAAAAGGACTATACGTTGGAAAAATAGAAAAGCTTGGAACAGCTAATGCTATAATCAATTAATGGCACTTCACTTTAGTAAAGAAGAGTTTGAAAAAAGAAAGTTAAAAACTTTACAATCTATGAAAGAGCAAAATCTTGATGCTCTACTAATGTTCAGACAGGAGTCAATGTTCTGGCTTACAGGCTATGACACTTTTGGTTATGTTTTTTTTCAAACTTTGATATTAGATCAAAAAGGGAATCTTATTCTTTTAACAAGGGCTCCAGATTTAAGACAAGCGCGAAACACCTCAAATATTGAAGATATAAGAATTTGGGTCGATAAAGATCAGTCAAACCCAACTGAAGATCTTAAAGATATTTTAAATGAACTTAATTTAAAAGATAAGAAAGTTGGTATTGAATATGAAGCTTACGGCATGACAGGTCGTAACGCTTTAAGACTTAATAAGTCACTAGAAGATTATTGTGAAGTAGAAGATCAATCAGAATTAATCACCAAACATAGAGTTATTAAATCTGCTGAAGAAATTGTTTATGTAAAAAAAGCTGCAGAACTTGCAGATAAAGCTCTGGATGAGGCTTGGAAATATACAAAAGCTGGAGCCTCTGAAGCAAAAATTCTAGCAGAAATGCAAAGAATAGTTCTTGAAAATGGTGGTGATTATCCTGCTAATGAATATATCATTGGCTCAGGGCCTAACGCACTACTCTGCAGATACCAAGCAGAAAAAAGAAATTTATCAAATACAGATCAATTAAGTTTGGAGTGGGCTGGAACTTTTAGACATTATCATTCTGCAATGTTTAGAACTATTCCTATTGGAAAGGCTGACCCAAAACATATTAAAATGCATGAAGCTTGTGTTGAAGCTTTAAATAATTGTGCAAAAACTTTGATACCTGGAAAAACAGCAGGAGATGTTTTTGATATACATGCCAAAACTTTTGATGATCTTGGATATAATAAAGCAAGAATGAATGCGTGTGGTTATTCTTTAGGTTCAACATTTTCACCTAACTGGATGGACTGGCCAATGCTATACACAGGAAATCCATACATCATCCAACCAGGTAATGTCTTCTTCATGCACATGATATTGATGGATTCAGAAAATGAATTAGCCATGAATTTAGGTGAGACCTATCTTGTAACCGAGAATGGTAACGAGAGATTAGGTAAGCAAAAACTTGATTTAGTAGTACTTTAATCTAATTCAAATTCTTGTGTATAATCTTTTTTTAACGAATGATCCTGTTTATCTTTTTCTAAATAACAATTTCCAATTACTAACTTATCTAACTCAGTACCCATAAAACAGCTATATGCTTCTAATGGGGTGTTAACAATTGGCTCTCCCCTGATATTAAAAGAAGTATTAACAAGAATGGGACATCCTGTTTTTTCTTTAAAAGACTTTATTAATTTGAAGTATTTTTCATTAGTGTTTTTATGAACTGTTTGTATCCTTGATGAATAATCCACGTGTGTTACGGCTGGAATTTCTGATCTTTTAATATTCAATTTTTCTATGCCAAAAAGTTTTCCTTCTTCTTCTGTCATTTGAATAACCTTATCTTTATTTATATTGGCTACCATTAACATGTAAGGACTATCAGTGTTGATATTAAACCACTCTTCAAGGTCTTCACGAAGTATTGATGGTGCAAATGGTCTAAAACTTTCTCTATATTTAACTTTTAAATTTAAATTTTTTTGCATTACAGAGGATCTAGGGTCACCTAAAATTGATCTTCCTCCTAAAGCACGTGGTCCAAACTCCATCCTACCTTGAAACCATCCGACTGCATCACCAGTTGCTAGATCATCTGCAGTTCTATTAATAAGATCTTCTTCACTTTTAACAGTAAAATTTGCTCCAATCTTTGTTAACTCATTTTCAATGGCGGTTTGAGAGTATTCTGGACCAAGATATGACCCTTGCATGTTGTCATTTTTATTAATTAATCTTGGGTTTTCTTGCTCAATATGCCAAAGAGCTAATGCAGCACCTAATGAACCTCCAGCATCACCAGACGCAGGTTGTATCCAAATGTTTTCAAAAATTTTTTCTTCAAGAATTTTTCCATTAGCAACACAGTTTAAGGCAACACCACCCGCTAAACATAAGTTAGCAATCTTATATTCGTCCCTTAGGGACCTAGCGATCATAATCATTATTTTTTCGGTCACTTTTTGTATTGAAGAAGCTATATCCATATGAAATTGAGTAATTTCATCATCTTCAGAATTTCTAGGCTTTTTACCAAAGAGTTTGTCAAAATTTTCATTAGTCATTGTCAGACCTGTGGCATAATTAAAATATTTCTGATCGAGCATAAAAGTTCCATCAGTCTTTAAGTCAATTAAGTTTTCTAAAATTATATCAACATATTTCGGTTGGCCATAAGGTGCTAACCCCATTAGTTTGTATTCGCCACTATTAACTTTAAAACCAGTGTAATAAGTAAATGCAGAATAAAGTAATCCTAAGGAATGTGGAAAATGAAGTTCTTTTTTAATTTCTAATTTATTATTTTTACCAATAGCAACAGTAGTGGTAGCCCACTCACCCACTCCATCCGCCGTTAAAACAATAGCATCTTCAAAAGGTGATGGGTAAAAAGCACTAGCTGCGTGACTTAAATGATGTTCTGAAAATAAAATTTTTGTCTCATCTTCAAAATTTGCATCATGGTCTTTTAAATGATTTAGAATTAATTTTTTTTGAAATAATTTTTCATTTAACCAAATAGGCATTGCTTTGGAAAAAGATTTAAAACCTTTAGGAGCAAAAGCTACATACGTTTCAATTAATCTTTCAAACTTAAGAAAAGGTTTTTCATAAAAAATTATTTGATCTACATCGGCAAGTTTTAAATTCGAAAAATTTAAAACAAATTCAACCGCATTAAATGGGTAGTTAGCATCATGTTTTTTTCTAGTAAATCTTTCTTCCTGTGCGGCAGCAACAATAACACCGTTTACAAGAATTGTAGCAGCGCTATCATGATAAAAAGCAGAAATTCCAAGAATAGTTGTCACTAGAATATTGTATAAATAAACGGTGCAACTGCCGTTCCTTGACTAACTACTAAAAAACCACCAAAAAGCAGTAAAAATAAAAGTATTGGAATCATCCACTTTTTATTTCTGTGTTTTAAAAACAAAAAAAACTCTTTCAAAAAATTCATAATTATAATTTAATGTAGTAAATAATTTATTAATATTATCAATAATTATAAAGTCAATATAATTAGATGTTAATTATTTTTTTTACCAATAACTACGAAAAGGCCACCATCAGAACCAAGTGAATTAAATATCATAAAAAATTGATTTAGAATTCTAGAAAAAAAACTACCTTTTGTTTTTTTTTCAAAAATATCACCATACGCAGGGTCAAAATCACTAGATGGGATAGAACTTATAAATGAAATATCATTTTTATCAAACCAACTGATGACCTCATCAAGTGTATGTAAACTCTCAATAGGATGTAAATATTGATCTCTAATCCAGGATTTTTGTTCTTTTTCATTTTTCTTTAAACTTCTAAGGGTTGGGTCAAACAACATTAGAAAGGATTTACCAAAAATTTTATAAAAATACTTTCTTATTAAAGTTCTTATTCGTCCTATCTTATTATAAAGGCCAATTAAGACATAACCTTCTTTTTTTAAAGATTTAATTAAAATTTTAAATGCACCATATGGATTTTTTGTGTGGTGCAAAACACCGTTGCACCAAATAAACTCAAAGAACTCGTCTTTTAAAACATCATCAAATATATCGGCATTTACAAATGTAGCATTTGTAATCATATTATTATTAGCAAAATTTTTTGCCAATTTTAATGAGGTGAGAGTTGGGTCCAAACCAACTATTCTATTATTTGTTCCAATAGAAAAATAGATTGATAATTGGCCAGTACCACAACCAACTTCTAGGACATTTTTTTTATATCCAATAAATTTTTTAAATTGTTTCGCTAATAGATTTTTATTACCTTTTTCTAATATTGAAGCCTTATTATCTGCATCCTTGTAATTAGGAAATGGGCTTTCATCATAAAATGCAGTTACTTTTTTAGTAGAATCATCAATAATATCAAAATGAACAATGTCATCTTTATAAGAAAACTTCTTTTTAATAAAATCGGTCATAATTAAATGCTACAGTTAAATGGTTAGATTTTAATTTTTCTTTAAACCTATGGGCTCTTAAATAATTTTAAAAATCACAATTTTTAAAACTGATTTTTCATACTAGATTTATTTTCATTTTTAGTAATCCAGTAAGTATTTTTTTTCTTATTTTTTTTTAAATTTAATAAGTCCTTACCTCTGATTAGTCTCATATAATATGCCGTAGGTGTAACCACTAGAAAAAAAACAAAACCCATAACGATAGGAGAAAAAATTTTTCCTAACAAAATACCAAATTTATACCAAATAATATTTAATGGTGTTAAAATTTTTGACTTAAATAATCCTAATAAAAAAAATATTAAAGAAATTATAAATAAGACCACATTTATATCAGCATTCTTTATCAGTGGATAGAGGGATAAAATCAAAAAAAATATAGAAAAAACAAAACCCACACTTTTATTAGAGGGAAGTTTTATTTTATTTTGATTGTTCATAATTTATAATCCAGAAAGATTTTTAAAAATTAATTATAGCATAACTCTTTAAAAGTTATTAATTAAATACGTATAAATTTCTTCTGCAATTTTTTTGTTAAATAATGGCGTATAATGATACCCATCAACATACATTGCTTCATCAATTTTTAGGGTGCTAATATTTAATAATAAAGGATCGTCAGTTAATAAGTTTTTATTATTAATGTCTTTATATGCTTTCTTTAAATTAATAGAGTTTGCATTATTTGGATTTGGCAAAAAAATTTGAGGAACTTTTGTTTTATTATAACTGAATTTATATATTGGTGCTGGCTGTAAAACATTTAAAATATTTATGTTATAATAACTTCCAATTGCTCTATTTTGTTTGTGATTTTCCTTTAATATTTTTATTGATTTTTTAATTTGTTCGTTTGAAGCTAGTTTCTCTTTTGCAAGATCTGGTTTTTTCTTATCTTTGCTAAATATTTTTTCATCTACTAATTGATATATGTATAGATTCTTAAATTTTCTTTGTAGTGACCTACCAAAATGAAATTTTTTTTTTGCTTTTGGATTCAATGAGTTTCTAATAATTGATGAATAGGCAGACTCGTTGATTGGCCAAAAAGCACCAAGTTCATTTACACCATCTAAAAAAATTGCTGCATATGGTGCATTTAGATTTGTTAACAAATTTTGAAATCTTATTTTTTCCTGAGTGCTAAAATAAAAACCTGACCCAAAATTTATAACTCTTTTTTCTTCACCATAAAGATTTTCTAAAAATGCAGAAATTGTTTCATCATTTTTAACGCCATAACCAAATGTTGTTGATCCTCCAAATATCCAAATTTCGCTCTTCCCACCAAGTGGTTCTTCACATTTTTCTATATTATTTTTGTTACATCTATTTCCTTGTGCACTGACAGATATAAACTTTCCGTTTCTTTGACTTTCTACAATTTCTACAAAAGGATGGTAATTAAAGCTAACTGATTGCTCTTCTAAAACTAAAAGATAATCTTCTATGTTGTCTTTACCATAAACTAATTCAACATATTCTCTTCTTCCATTTTTTTCCCATTTAGTATTTTCTAAAAAATTTTTTGATATTTTATTTAATATCAAAAAAGCTAAAAAAAAAATTATTGGATAGATAAAATATGCATTTTTTTTCATGCTAGGGTAATATTCTAATTGTTATACATAATAACAAAATTATCTATATCTTATATTTAGATAGAATTGCTAATAACCTTATTGCTTAATTAAATTAAGGAAGGTTGTTTTATCATATCCTCTTTTTTAATACCGGCAACTTTAACTGGTTTTTTCATAGCATCTCTTCTAAAGGGCTCACCAAGCTCTTGATTTAGAATTACTTCAATAAAGGTAGTAATTCCTTTCTTTTGATCTTCACAAGATTGTTTAATCGCAGCTGTAGTCTCTTCCATAGTTCTAACTGTAACACCTTTTAATCCACATGCATCTGCAACTTTTGCATAACTTAATTCTGGATCAAGCTCTGTTCCAACAAAATTGTCATCAAACCATAAAGTAGTATTTCTTTTTTCAGCCCCCCATTGATAGTTTCTAAAAATTACCATTGAAATTGCTGGCCATTCTGGTCTTGCTACTGAACTCATTTCATTCATGCTTATTCCAAACGCTCCATCTCCTGCAAAACCAATTACAGGTGTTTCAGGACATCCAATTTTTGCTCCAAGGATAGCTGGAAAACCATAGCCGCAAGGACCAAATAACCCTGGTGCTAAATATTTTCTACCTTTTTCAAATGTGGGATAAGCATTTCCAATTGCACAATTATTTCCAATGTCACTTGATATAATCACATCATCAGGCATTCCTGCTTGAATTCCTCTCCAGGCTTCTCTGGGAGACATTCTGTCTGCATCTCTTTTTCTAGCTTCAGCATTCCAAACTGTACCTTCGTCATCATCTTCATGGTCTAAGCTTGATAATTCTTGTAACCAGGCTGATTTAGTTTGGTGAATAATATTTTTTCTTTCTTCTCTATTGGTATCTCCTGCTGTTGGAGAAAGTTGTGCTAAAATTTGTTGAGAAACTAATTTTGCATCTCCACAAATTCCAACTGACACTTTCTTAGTTAAGCCAATTCTATCTGAATTCATATCGACTTGAATAATGCTTGCATCTTTGGGCCAATAATCCATTCCATAACCAGGTAAAGTTGAGAAAGGATTTAATCTTGTACCAAGTGCAAGGACTACGTCTGCTTTGCTAATTAATTCCATTCCAGCTTTTGACCCATTATAACCTAATGGTCCAGCTGCTAGCGGATGACTACCAGGAAAGCTATCATTGTGTTGATACCCAGAGCAAACTGGAGCGTCTAACTTTTCAGCTAATTTTTTACAATCTTCAATAGCACCACCAATTACAACACCTGCACCAGACAATATTACTGGAAATTTAGCGTTAGATAATAAGTTTGCTGCTTTTTTTATTGCTTCAGCGCCACCTCCTTGTTTTTCTAGTCTTACGATTGGAGGAAGATCAATATCAATAACTTGAGTCCAATAATCTCTTGGGACATTTATTTGTGCGGGAGCTGATCCTCTGATTGCTTTTTCGATTACTCTGTTTAATACTTCTGCCATTCTTGAAGGGTCTCTAACTTCTTCTTGATAACAAACCATATCTTTAAATAAATTCATTTGTTCTACTTCTTGAAAACCACCCTGACCCATAGTTTTATTTGCAGCTTGTGGTGATACTAAAAGTAAAGGAGTATGATTCCAATATGCAGTTTTAATTGGTGTAACAAGACCTGTAATTCCTGGACCATTTTGTGCAATAACCATTGACATTTTACCTGTTGATCTAGTGTAACCATCAGCAATTAATCCACCGTTAGTTTCATGTGCAACATCCCAAAAAGTTATTCCAGCGTCAGGAAAAATATCTGAGATAGGCATAAAGGCTGAGCCAATTATTCCAAATGCGTGTTCAATTCCATGCATTTGTAAAACTTTTACAAAAGCTTCTTCTGTTGTCATTTTAGTCATAATAATTGGCCTTTCTGTCTAAGTTGTTTAAAAATTTTATAAATTAATTTGTTAATTTAAAGGATTAATATATAAGATTTAGAAAATTTCAAACAAACAAATCGACACAATTATGACTACAGACATTATTATACATGATGAAAAAGATAACGTGGGAGTAGTTGTTGTTGATAAAATTATTCCAAAACAAGATTGTGCTTGCTGGATTATGGAAAATGATAAAACAGTACAAATTCAATCAGTAGATGAAATTCAATTAGGACATAAAATTGCAATGATTGACCTTAATGAGGGTGATACTATTTTAAAATATGGTCATGACATTGGAAAAGTAGTTAAATCAATTAAAAAAGGTGAACATGTTCATGTTCATAATGTAAAAACTAAGAAGTGGTAAAAAATATGGAAATTCCAAAAAGTTTTTTAGGTTATAAAAGAGAAAATGGCAGAGTTGGTACTAGAAATCATGTAATTATCTTGCCTGTAGATGATATTTCAAATGCATGTGCTGAAGCAGTTGCAAATAATATTAAAGGTACAATGGCTCTTCCACACTCATACGGAAGACTTCAATTTGGTGCTGACTTAGATTTACATTTTAGAACAATGATTGGGACAGGAAAAAACCCAAACGTTGCTGCTGTAATCGTAATTGGAATTGAACCTAAATGGACAAAAAGAATTGTTGATGAGATAGCTAAAACTGGAAAAC
Organism: uncultured Candidatus Pelagibacter sp.; assembly: GCA_905616455.1. The sequence goes on from CAJQSW010000009.1 coordinate 104,247, forward strand.
CTGTTGAAGGTTTTCACATTGAAAGAACTGGTGACATTGGAACTATCATGAAGGCTTCTAAGAAAGCACAAGAATTTGCTATGTGGGCCTCTGAAAAACAAAGAGAAGAGTGTCCTTTAAGTGATTTGTGGATTTCAGTCAAATGTGGTGAATCAGATACAACATCGGGTCTTGCTGCTAACCCAACTGTTGGAAATTTAATGGATAAATTAGAACCATTAGGAGTTCATTTATGTTTTGGTGAAACATCTGAGTTAACTGGTGCTGAAAAGGTTTGTGCAACAAGAGGTGCAACGCCTGAAGCTTCAGAAAAATTCATGAAAACATGGAGCGATTATAATGATTTCATTTTAAAAGAAGCAACAGATGATCTTTCGGATAGTCAACCAACAGCTGGTAATATTGCTGGTGGTCTTACAACTATTGAAGAAAAAGCTTTTGGGAATTTCCAAAAAATTGGATCTTGTAAATTTATAGATGTATTGGGTCCAGGAGAAGAGCCAACTAAAGGAAAAGGTTTGTACTTTATGGATACTTCATCTGCAGCAGCTGAGTGTATTACTCTTCAAGCAGCAGCTGGTTTTAATATTCACTTATTCCCAACAGGCCAAGGTAATATCGTAGGTAATCCTATTGAACCAGTAGTAAAATTGACTGCAAACCCTCTGACTGTAAAAGGTATGGGTGAGCATATTGATTGTGATGTATCAAAGATCTTATCACGAGAGATGACTATGTCAGAAGCTGGTGATGAATTAATTAAGTCAATGATTAGAGTTGCTAACGGTAGATTAACTTGTGCTGAAGCTTTAGGTCATAAAGAATTTGTTATGACTAAGCTTTACAGAAGTGCTTAATTTTAAGGGTCTTTTACTTTTTACATATGAAATATCAAAAAATTATTAATATTTTTCCAGGTGTAATGCTTGCTTTAGTATTTTGTTTTTTTTCACAAGGAATAAATAATGTGATTGGTATCGAGTTATTTGGAACTCCTAAAAGTCCCGTATCAACAGTCATGATTGCAATATTACTTGGAATTATTATGGGAAATGCATTTACACCAAGAGCAGGAATGATGGTTGGTTTAGATTTCACCCAAAAATATATTTTGAAACTAGGAATAATTTTTTTAGGAATAAGATTAAGTTTTGGTGAGTTTCTTAAATTTGGAACAGTTGCTATTCCTTTAATTATTGTATGTATTTTAAGTGTTCTTGTTCTTATTAAATTATTGATAAAGAAAGTACCAATCTCATCAAAAATGTCTTATCTTATAGCCATAGGGACAAGTGTTTGTGGTGCAACAGCGATAGTAGCAATGGCACCCATTATAGAGGCAAAAAAAACTGAGGTTGCTTACGCAATAGCAAATATTACATTATTTGGTGTTATAGCAATGCTTATTTATCCACATTTTGCTGAATGGTATTTTTATGGTGAACCTATAATGGCAGGTTTATTTTTGGGGACTGCCATTCATGAAACTTCTCAAGTAGCAGCAGCTGGATTAATTTATGACCAACAATTTAATAGCCCTGAAACTCTAAATGTAGCTACAGTTACAAAATTAATAAGAAATACATTTTTAGTAATCATGGTACCATTATTTGGTTTTTTATATAATAGAGGTAAAGTTAAGGATAAAAAATACTCAATATTTAGTATTTTCCCATACTTTGTGCTTGGTTTCATTGGAATGATTATTGTAAGAAATATTGGAGATCAAATATTTACAGTAGAAGGCGGTAACTATGAATTTTGGAAAACTTTAATTAGCTACATTAAAAGCCTAGCTACTGTCTTCCTTACCATGGCTATGGCTGCTGTTGGTATATCTATTAATTTAAGCGAATTAAAATCTATGGGTTATAAACCATTTCTTGTAGGATTAATTGCTGCTGTAACAGTAGGTGTAGTTAGCATTGTAAGTCTTGAGACTTTTCTTAAAATTTTTTTATAATCTATTTAACTTTTAACGCGTATTTTTTTCTTAAATTTGAAAAAAACTTTCTGATAAATGCGGCCGCAACTCCAAGAATAATTGCAAATAAAATTGAGAATACACTATAGAAAATTGGCATATCGATAGATAGTTTTTTAATGAACATGGATAATGGATTTAAATCATTAACATCAATATTGTTAATGTTATTTATTGCAGGCTCTGCAAAAAAAGTATCATAAGCAATAGCTATACCAACTAACAACAATAAAATTGCAAGAAGAGTTTTTAGGCCAGTGCTATCAACTGACTCTCCCAGTTTCTGACCAACTTGGACACCTATAATTGAACCAGTAACTAACATAAAAACTAAAATTAAATCAATAGATCCATAATTAAAAGCATGGAGAAAAGTTACAATCACACTTATAAAAATAGTTACAAACAAAGATGTTCCAGGAATTAATCTTGTAGGCATTCCAATTATATAAATCATTGCAGGGACTAAAATGAATGCCCCACCTATACCCATTATTGCTGCAATGAAACCAACTAACAAACCAATAATGATTGGGGTAAATGCACTTTCGTATAGTTTGGATTTTTGAAAACGCATTCTTAATGGAAGGCCATGTATCCAATAATGAACGTGTAATTTTTTTTTAATTAAAATTTTTTTTCTAGCTTTATCAATCTCACCCAATCCTTCAACCAACATTGCAGTACCAATAATTGCTAAGATGTACATATATGCTAGAGAAATAACGATATCAATTTTTCCAATACCTTTAAAATAAGTAAAAGTCCAAATTCCAAGAAGTGTTCCAAAAACACCTCCTACTACTATCATTAGGCCCATTTTATAATCTAGGGTTTTTTTTAAATAATGTGTGGTCGAACCTGAGACTGAAGTTGCAAGAATGTTATTTGCCTCATTAGCAACCGCATAAGTTGGGGGTACACCTAAAAAGATTAAAAAAGGTGTCATTAAAAAACCACCTCCTACTCCGAAAAGACCAGAGAGAATTCCAACAATTCCACTTAATGAAATAATCGCTACTATGTTTACTGAGACCTCTGCAATTGGAAGAAAAACTTCCATAAAATTTTAACCTTTACTCTTAATAAATTTGATATTATCTAATTATTCCTCAAAATTATTATTGTCAATAAATAGATTCAGGTAAAAGTGATTAATTGATCTTAATTAAAAAGTTATGAATGTGCCTACTATTAGGATGCCCCAATAAGCAGTTAATCCAAAAAATATTCCTGTTTTTAGCTTGTTTTTTAAAATTTGATTTGGAATATTTTTTATTAAACTTGGCATTTGAAATATTAATTAACACTAGGTTAATATTTGTCAAATAATAATTTAATTATAAATAATTATTTTAATGCCCTAATAGATGGTTGCTCCAAAGACTTTAATATCTTCGCCCTCAACACCAAGCACTAACCTTCCAAGAAATTCTCCCTCAATTTCTTTGCTCTTTTGTTTGAATAATACAGTGATGTTCAAGCCTCTTCTAAGACATCCAAATGCCTCATAATCCTCCGCTAAACTTGTTAATAACTTATTGTTAGCCCACTGCTTTCCAAGCTCAACTTCGTTAGCCCCAAATAACATTTGTGTTCCAAAGTCTTTGGTAAAACCACCATAATCTTTCATATTTGAGGTTTTAACAAGATTATCCCAAATAGGTCTAGCAATTGCTATAATCTCATCATCAGATTTATTTAGAAGGTTCATAATTTAATTTTAACTGCTTTATGAAGCTTTTCTCTTCTCATTCGCGTCTACTATATGATAAACGGGTACTTTCTCTAGAGAGAATTTACCAGTTTTTGGATCACGTCTTGAAACTGTTAAGCAGTGCCAATTATCATCATCCAATTTCATATGATCACCCCTGTAGTAATAACCAGGCCAACGAGTTTCCTCACGAAACATGGTGTGTTCTGTTACACACTGAGAGGTTAAAGCTCTGTGCTTTAATTCCCAAGCCCTCATAAGTTGGTGTAAGTCTTCAGCTCCAACTTTTTCTAAATCTTCCTCTAACCAGGCCAAAAGTTCCAAACCTCTTTTAAGCATATTACCATTAGTCATGTAGTTAGTGGCAATTCCACCAACATATTCATCCATAATTCTTTGTAGACGTTGAAGTCCTTGAATAGGAGAAATATAACTGGGCGAAACAGTTCCACCAGTAATCTCATTTTGAGCTACTTGGTATGTTTCAAGGGGTTTAAATATAGCCTCTTTAAAATTCTCACATTGCTTATCTGTAATTTTTATTCCTTCTGCCTTTTTATCATTGATATATTTAACTGCAGCTTTTGCAGCTAAACGACCTTCAGTAAATGATCCAGATGAAAACTTATGAGCACTCCCACCTACAGTATCACCCGCACCAAAGAGTCCATCAATAGTTAACATTCTATTATAGCCCCAGAAATATTCTGGTGGAGATAAATCTTCAGGACCACTAACCCAGGCCCCAGAACATGTTGCATGAGAGCCCATAACATATGGCTCAGATGTAGTTAATTCAGGATTTGTATATTTAGGATCAATATTTTGAGAAGCCCAAACAACAGCTTGTCCAACAGTCATACCTAAAAAATTTTCCCAACCAACCGTTTCCAAATGTGGATCTTGAAAGGCTTCAGTAGTGACCATGTGAATTGGTCCACCACCTGCAATAGTTTCTTGAATGAATGCATGATTTCTCAAACAAGTAGGAGTTGGGTGATGATCAATGTATTCACCAACTAACTCTTTAGTTTGATCATACCATTTCTTCTCATAATTTTCACCGTTAGCATTTTGAGTATATGTTTTAAGGTGTAAGAAGTAAGCTCCAACAGGACCATAACCATCTTTAAATCTACATAACACAATTCTGTTTTCCATTTGTGTCATCTTAGCACCAACAGCAATAGGTAGTGCATAAGCAGAACCATTACTCCAAGGCGCATACCAAGTTCTTCCCATTCCCTCACCAACAGCTCTTGGTTTAAAAATATGAGATGCTCCACCTGCAGCAACAATTACTGTTTTTGCTCTAAATACATGGTAGTCCCCAGTCCTCATATTAAAACCAACTGCTCCACCTACTCTATTTTCTTGAGCTTCATCCATTAAAAGATGAGTAATCATTATTCTATTATAAATTTTGTCAGCTGATTTCTTCGCAGCTTCTGCAACGATTGGCTTATAACTTTCTCCATGAATCATAATCTGCCATTTACCTTCTCTAAGGTAACGACCAGTTTTTTCATTTTTCATCATTGGTAAGCCCCATTCATCAAACATATGAACTGTTGAATCAACGTGACGAGCCATGTCATAACCTAAATCTTCTCTAACCATTCCCATTAGATCATTACGAGCGTATCTTACATGATCTTCTGGCTGATTTTCACCCCATTGCATACCCATGTAACAGTTAATTGCGTATAGACCTTGAGCAACAGCTCCACTTCTGTCTATATTAGCTTTCTCAACACAAATGATTTTCATGTCTCTCCCCCAGTGCCTAGCCTCAAAAGTAGCACCAGTTCCAGCCATTCCACCACCAACAACTAGAACATCACAATCTTCGTAATGTGTTTTATGTTTAGCCATTAGTAGTAAACTCCTTTTTTAAATGTATCTTTTGGTACAGATGGCAACTTACCATCAATATTTAAACCGTTAGGTTCAGTATAAAGCATTTGAGAGTTAATCTCACCTTCATCAAGCTTTTCACCTTCAGCTAATTTTGGAATAAATTTACCCCATGGTTTTGTTGTAATTGGGGAAACAAAATCTTTAGTTGTTCCATTTCTAAACTTAATTTTCCAAGAGATTGTTCCTTTTTCCTCTTCACGTCTAACTCTAACACTATGACCCATAGGCGCAAAGTCTGCATAACCACGAACATCAATTGCGTGATTAGGGCAAGCTTTAACACAAGAATAACATTCCCAACAAAAATTTGGCTCTATATTTACTGCTCTTCTAATATTTTCATCTATGTGCATGATATCTGATGGACAAATATCCACACAGTGACCACATCCATCGCATCTCGTCATATATACAAAAGTTGACATATTATATTACCCTTTCAATTTAATAATGTTTTGGTTGTTCTCTTTTAATTCCTAATCCAAATTGTTTTGGTGCATCCGCTAATGGAGGAAGATTATCTCTTGATCCATCTGCTTCTGCTAAGTTTTTTTGGATAGCTGCACCAGGTTTATAAATCATGTGTGCAAATTTTGACCAATAAACTCCCCCAAATAAAACAATGTTTGAGGTAATAAATAAAACTAAAAATAAATATCCTAATCCAGTTGATCCTGAAGATTGAAAATAAGACCAAGCAAGTCCAGTAGTTGCACATGCAAGGAGTGCAAGAACAAACAAGTCTGCTTTAATAATTCTGTACCATGGGTGAGCTTCAGCTAGCACATCAACTCTTAAAAATAACCAAAACCAATATCCACCAATACAAGTCATAATTGCTCCAACATGCCAAATCATAGGCCAAATTGTTGATACAGATATTCCTGTTCCAGTATAACCAAAAACCAATACAACTGACGCAAGCCAAAATAAAATAGTTCCATACATCCCCATAACGTGAGCAATTCTTCTTTTACCAGCACCTAGTTCTGCGGTAGTTGCAATATCATGCACTACAGTTTTTAAAATAACAGATGTTTTTTCTCCAACACCAAGCTCTCTTTCAGCAGCTAATTTTGCTTTTTTTGCATTATTGAAAAAATAAGTAACATTTTTATGATGTATCATTTGAACAACTGTACCAATGACGATTAAAGCTAGCATTACTAAAATAAAACCTTGAATAACTAATGGAGAAATAGTTTCTGCTAACGCAGCGTATGGATTAATTGACATCATATTGAATATTACCCTTATATATAGAATCTTAATTAATTTTCAGTTTTTATTATAGATGAAATAATAGATCAACCGTTATATCAGTCACAATTAATCATTTAAGAATACAACTTACGCTTTACGTTTATAATGCTGTTTTATTGGGATAACTGACCTTACACCGCCTTGTGGATTTTCTACGTCACCCTCTCTTCTTGGTATCAAGTGAATATGGCAATGTAAAACGGATTGACCAGCAATTTTTCCAGCATTTGATCCAATATTAAAGCCCTTAACAGATGGATCTTTTAATAAAATTTCTTCTTTTATTTTTTTTATAAGATCATTACAGGCAATAACCTCATCATTAGTTAATTTAAAATAATCATTAGCATGACGCTTTGGAATAATTAAACAGTGCAACTCAGAAACTGGATAAGTATCATAACTTGCGTAGGCTAAACTGTTTTCATCAGCTAGACCACTTTCTTTAATATTACAAAATAAACATGGGTTATTTGGATCTCTCATAATAAAATTCTATCTATAAACTGAACATTTTAAAATTTCTTTTTTATAAAAATTTGAAAGTATTGTATAATATTTTAAACCTTTCCTTTTCCAATTAATTTCCTTAATAGTTTCAACAGTTGTGACTGCTTTTCCCGAACCTATAAGTAAAATTTCATCATAATTATTTAAAGAATTAACTGATATGTCTTTGTTAATAATTTTACCTAATTTTTTTTTAAAGAAATTATAAGTAACACCTTTGTAAATATTTTTTGAAGGAGAATATATTGTGTTATGTTTTATAAACAATATGTTGGAAGTTCCACTTTCTAATATATTTGTTTTATAACACAAACCGACATCTGAAGTAGTATTGTCCATCTTAGTTAAATGCTTTAATATTAATTTATATTTTAAATTTTTAAGTTCTGGATCAACTCTTTTATGATTTATTAATTTTAAATTAAATTTTAATTTAGGTGTTTTTCTTTCTCTTAAAGAAATAGAAATTATTTTTTTATTTATAGCAACTCTAAGAAGATGATTGTAAGATTTAGTTATATCAATATTTAATTTGATTAACTTAAGAATATCTTTTTCAATATTAGTTCTATTCAATTTATAAATCTTTAATGATTTAATTAAATTTTTAATATGTTTTTTAAAAAAAAGGATCTTAATAGGTTTTCCTAAAATACGCATTGTAGTGAACACACCCTTATCCCCCCAAAGATCCTTAAAGTTAACTTCCTTGAGTGTTTTATGCTGATAGGATTTTTTTAATAAGTAAGTTACCATTTTCAGTTAAAAAAGATTCTGGGTGAAATTGAAAGCCATATATTTTTTCATTATTATTTTCTATAGCCATTGCTACATTTGAAATAGCACATCTCATTGTAATTTCAAAATTTTTTGCAGCAAATGGTTCTTTCAGTTTTAGAGAGTGATATCTTCCAACATTAAATTTACGATTTTTCTGAAATAAAGAATTATCACTTGTTACTTTAATTTTAGACTGATATCCATGATAGATCTTTTTTTGCTCAATAATTTCACCTTTTTCACAATGTAAAATTTGTTGAAACCCAAGGCATATGCCAATGATTTTTTTCTTACCTTTAAATCTTTTATAAATTCCTGAGCTAATTGGATAGTCTCTTGGGGCACCAGGACCTGGTGAAAAAACAATAACATTTGATTTATTCAACTTTTTTTCATTGATTTCATTATAATTATCACATGTTACATCATCAAAACTTTCGAATTGGTGGACTACATTGTGGGTAAATGAGTCCTTATGATCAATAATATAAATCATTTATAAAGATCCATTAACGCTTTAGCTTTAATATAGTTTTCATTGAATTCATGTTTGGCATTACTGTCAATTACCACACCAGAGGCAACGGAAATCTCTGAATTGCCTTTGTAATTTAAAATAGATCTAATAATTATATTAAATCTCATATCTCCATTAAATTTAATATAACCAAAACTACCTGTGTAAACATTTCTATTTTCTTTTTCTTGTGCGTTAAGCAAATTGAGTGTGCTTACTTTAGGACAACCAATAACAGATCCCCCAGGCATCATTGCCTTTATGACGTCCAATGAAGAGGTATTTTTTTTAAGCCTACCTCCAATTAAACTTACGTAGTGATAAAGGTCTTTATATTCTTCAACTATTTTCTTTTTAATAATTTTTACAGATCCTGCTTTGCAAATTTTTGATAAATCACTTCTTTCCATGTCAACGATCATATTATGCTCTTTACTTTCCTTAATATTTTTTTTAAAAAACGCCAGAGCTTTTATTTTATTAAGTTTGATATTTTTTTTTAAGGTACCAGCAATAGGTTTTGTAGTTATAAAATCATTTGTTTTATTTATTAAATTTTCAGGTGAACAGCTAATTATTGAATAATCTTTATCTTTAATCATAAAGGCTTCAGGAGCCATATTGCTTTTCACAAGTCTACTAAAATAATCTAAAGCATCTATTTGAGATTTATTGCTATATTTTGTACAGATTTTTATTTGATAAGTTTCACCAGATTTTATTTTCTTCTTAAATTTATCAAAGATGATTTTATAAGAGAATTTGTTTATATTTATCTTAAATAGTTTATTGGGCTTAACTATTCCTAAATTTTTATAATTTAATTTATTTGGAAGTTTTAGTTTGGTTTCTGGTTTGTAAAAAATACCCTTAGGAAATTTTAGACCCTTTTGCTTTTTTACTTTAATACCTATTAAATTATTTAAAATTTCATAACCAAAAAACCCAATAAATAAATCTGTATCATTTTTTTTAGATTTTACTTTAGTACTCTCTTTAATAAATTTTTCTATATTACTGTTTGTTAAAATAATTTTTTTTGAGAAATCTGTATATAAATCAAATCCTTTATTTACCTTATAAATAATAAAAGGTTTTTTTGAGTTATTTAAATTTTCTAGGTAATTTTTCTTAATCAATTTACTATTCTGTTTTTAATCTTAAAACTGCTTGTTCCTTAATTGGTAGATGTATTATTGCTGCAAAAACAGATAATGCAATTGCTAAATACCAAGCGTAATCATATGAACCATATAGATCATGAAACAAACCTCCTAAAAATGCACCGAAGAATGAGCCTACTTGATGGCTTAAAAAAACTATTCCATATAATACACCTAAATATTTTGTTCCGAAAATATGAGCTACTATACCACTTGTTGCTGGTACTGTTGATAGCCATAAAAAACCAAAGCTTGCACCAAAGATAAATGCATTAATGTTACTTGCTGGTAAAAAGATAAATAAGATTATTGAAATACCCCTTAATGCATAGATGGAGCTTAAAATAAATTTTTTACTAATTTTTGTAGAAAGATACCCACTTAATAAAGAACCAAATATATTAAATAGTCCAATTAACGATAAAATTGCTGCAGCTGTCCAGCTTTCTAGGCCTCTATCAATTACATACTTTGGAACATGAGCTCCGACTAGCGTTATGTGAAAACCACACACAAAAAACCCAGATGAGAGAAGTATGAAGCTTTTGTTTTTAAAAGCCTCTTTTAAAGCATCAAAGATACTTTGATCATTTAGTTTCTCAATGGATTGAGGTGTAAAAGGAGATCTCACAAAAAAAGCTACAATAAGTCCAATAAATAAAAAAATCATAAATACAAATAGTGTATCTACCCAACCATTTTTGATTAATGAGTAACTCGTATAAAGTGGAGAAATAAAATACCCAAATGAACCAATGGCCGTTACAATGCTCATTGCTATTGTTCTGCTTGATAAGGGAAAATGTTTACCTACTATAGCCATAGGGATGCTTATTGCTGTGCCACCCAACCCTATTCCAACTAAAACCCCCAAATCTAATTGAAAAAAAATTCCGGTATTTGGTCCTGAATATAAAAAATAAATTCCCAGTATATAAAAAATAAAAGCTAAGCAGATTGCCTGATGCCCACCATATTTATCTGCAATTGCTCCAAATATAGGTCCTGTTAATCCCCACACCAGCATTTGAATGCCGATAGCTAAACCTGATTGGGTAATTGTAATATCTAGCTCGTCTTTAAAATCCATGAAAAATAACCCAAAAGTTTGTCTAACACCAAGTGAGATTAAAACAACAACACAAGCTGCAATTAAAGTTATTAAAGCAGTTTTATTTTTTATAAATTTTTCAGAACTCATTTAACGAGCTTAAGAGATTTTTTTAAGTCATTAATTAAATCTTTTGGGTCCTCTAAACCAATATGAAGTCTTACTAGGTGTTCATCTTTTGCTAATTTTAAATATTGTCTATTTCCTTGTTCTCTCTTATCTTGGTATAATGCAAGACTTTCAAATCCTCCCCAACTGTAACCATAACCAAACAAACTTAATGAATTAACAAATTTAATTACTGAACTTTTATTTTTTGATTTAATCTTAAGACCCATTAATCCTGATGCTCCAGAATAATATTTTTTCCACATTCTAAAGTTAAGTGAATCTTTCTTGTGTGGATATAAAAGTTTTATATTCTTATATTTAGATAAAAAATTTGCTATTTCTTTTGAGCTCTTCTCATGTTTATCTAAACGAACATCAAGAGTTCTTAAACCACGTGTAATCAAATAAGCATCATCAGGTCCTAGTCTTAGCCCAGTAATCTTATTTGTTTTATCAACTTCTTTAAAAACTTTTTTATTTACAGCTAAACTTCCTCCCATCACATCGGAGTGACCAGAATAATATTTAGTAGCTGAAACAATTGACATGTCAAAACCCAATGGAATAGGTTTAAGAAAATATGGAGTCCCCCAAGTATTATCTATAGCTGTTAAAACTTTATTTTTTTTTGCAATTGAAACGATTTTACCTAAATCTTGAAAATCAAAAGAGTTACTACCTGGGTTTTCAACGAATATTAATTTAGTTTTTTTTGTTATATTTTTTTCTAAAGTTTTTAAATCATGTGGATTATAAAAGGTTGTTTTAATATTAAATTCTTTTAAAAAATCTTGTGTTAATATTCTTGTTGGTGAATAGGTTGGGTCGGCAACAATAATTTCGTCTCCTGGTCTAACGACACTAAAGATCGCCAAAAAAACAGAGCCAAATCCTGTTGGTGTTAGGAATACATGGTAACACTCTTCCATTTCCTTAAGTATCTGTGAAAGAATGTGTGTAGTAGAAGTTCCCTGCCTGCCGTAGTCAAAATGACCCCCTGTGGGATCTTTTTTGGCTTTATCTTGCATTTTTCTTATATCCTGCATGGATTTAAAGATAATAGTGGATGCCCTCACTACAGGAGGGTTTACAGACTGATTATGGTAATCTTTTGCAGTATGTTTAAGGAAAGTCTTGAATGATTTTGTCATAAAAAATTTGATAAGTTAATAGGACAATGCTATATCCCTCGAATTAGGTCAATAAAATTATATATAGGATAATATGGGTTACCCAAAAAAACATAGAGGTCGAAGAAAACAGGGCTCTAAAAAAAGAAGAGCTAAAAGAAAAAATAAGAAGAAGTAGTTCTTTTTAATGGATAAGATTCAAAAAATTAAATCTATTAGTATTTGGATATTTATCGTTCCATTTATTGCCGTCAATACCTGCTTATTGTTAATTAATGAATTTCAATGGGTATTTCCTGATCCAGAAGACATTATACATAATGCTTTTCCTTACTTTGATGGTCAGGCTTCTATTAGCAGAGTTGTAAGACCTTTCCCTACATGGTTAATATTTAAACCTGCTATGTTTTTAACTACTTATTTATTGATTAAATATTGGCTTTATAACAAAGATATAATAATTCATTTTAATGGTGGTCACAAATATCTTAAAAAAATTATTTTTTTTGGGGTTGGATCTGCAATAGCTTTAACTGTGCATTCAATTTTTTTAGGAATTCATTTTGATAACGATTTGTATAAATTATTCAGAAGAGTGCTAATGTTAGTCTTTATAATTTTTGAAGTTGCAGCTCAATCATACTTTGTTGCAATATTGTATTCTTTTAAAAATAAATTACAGAAACACATTAGCATTAAGGTATTAAAAATGAAATTAATTTTAGTTTCAATGTTAGTTATAGTTGGTGTAATTAGCATCCCTATAATTAGTTTGCCTGGAAATGATTTTTTGGGTCTAAACCTTAAATTTATTAAGCATGCTTTAGAGTGGGATTATTTTTTAGGTGTTATTATTTTTTACTTATTAACTTATTTTATGTGGAAAAAGAAAAGTTAACTTGCAATCCATCCTCCACCTAAAACTTTATACCCAAAATTATTTTTTGAATAAAAAACACAAGCTTGACCAGGAGCAATTCCATGTTCTTCCTCAAGTAAATTGATACTTGCTGAAGTATCCATAATATTTATCTTGGCTCTAATTAATCTTCCTGTAGATCTTACTTTTACAAATAATTCATTTTCAAAATCATTTTGATCATTGGTTATAATATTTAAATCCTTTAAATTAATTTTAGTTTTAATTAAATATTCTTTGGCACCAACAATGATTTCGTTTTTTTTTGCAATAATCTTTATTACATACAGGGGGTTCTTATCTGAAATTCCTATTCCCTTTCTTTGACCAATTGTGTAATTAATAATTCCATCATGAACACCGATCACATTACCTTCCATATTTTTTATGTTGCCTTTACTAAAAGAGTTTGGTCTAAATTTCTCTATAACAGATGCATAATCTCCATTTGGTACAAAGCATATATCTTGGCTATCAGGTTTGTCAGCAACATTAAGGTCTAGCTCTCTTGCAATGTTTCTTGTTTCATCCTTAAGAAGATTCCCTAAAGGAAATCTCAAAAAATTTAACTGTTCTTTTGTGGTATTAAATAAGAAATAACTTTGATCTCTATTTAGGTCTATTCCTCGATACATATCTGTATTATTTTTTTCGGTAACACTTTTTACGTAATGGCCTGTAACTAAAGCATCTGCATTTAGTCTTTTTGCTTCATTGAATAGATCTGTAAATTTTACAGTTTTATTACATTGAACGCAGGGTATGGGTGTTTCACCATTTAAATAACTATCAATAAAATTGTCAATTACACCCTCTTTGAATTTATCTTGGTAATAAAGAATTTTATGTTCTATTTTTAATTTGTCAGCTACTCTTTTAGCATCCATAATATCCTGACCAGCACAACATTGCTTTGATGAAGCTGTTTCTTTACTGTCGTTATAAAGCTTTAAAGTTATGCCTATGACATTGTAGCCTTCATTCTTCATCATTGCTGCAACTGTTGAAGAATCTACTCCACCAGACATAGCAACAACAACCAAAGTTTCTTTAGGGTCTTTAGCTATTCCAATTGAATTAAATTTTGTCATATTTAATGTTATTTATTCCTATATTTTATATAAGTAAATTAAATGATTTTAGATTATGAACCAGGTGATAAAGTCACCAATCTAGACAATAAAGACTGGGGCATAGGACAAGTTCAATCAATAATTAATGGAAAAGTTACAATTAATTTTGAAAATGTCGGAAAAAAGGTAATTAACTCAAAAATAGTTAGAATAGAAAAAATTTATAAATGAATATTGAAGAAGCAAAAAAAATAACGTTATCACTAATAGATACTTTCAACAAAGCAAGTCAAGTTGCGTTAGATCTTCGAAAAGCTGGTTTAAAAAAAGAAATTAAGTCAGATAACACCCCAGTGACTAATGGTGATATTGAGGTTAATGAAATCTTAACAAAAAAAATATCTGAAATCACCCCAAATATCGTAATTATCTCAGAAGAAAATATTTCTCATAAAAATGATAAAAATTTAGAAAATTTTTGGTTAATAGATCCTATCGATGGAACAAGAGACTACATAAGTGGTAGAGATGAATTCACATTAAATGCTGCTTTAATAATAGATAAGAAACCAGCTATAGGTATTATTACAGCACCAGCCAAAAAGAGAGTTTTTTATTCATATGGGATGTCAAATAGTTATGAATTGATCAATGAGCAAGAAATTAATCTCATCGAAAAAAAAAAAAAATACAGTGGGTTAAAAGCTGTTAGTTACTCTGATGAATTAAAGATGAAGATCATAGAAGTACATAAAAAATATAGTATTAAGTCACATCAAAAAATGAAAAGTTCATTAAAATTTTGTGTTATCGCTGCAGGTGAGTATGATTTGTATGCAGCAGAACCAAGAGCATGTGAATGGGATATAGCTGCAGGTCATGCCATACTTGAGCATGCTGGTGGTAAAATAACAGATTTTAACGGTGATGAAATTTTATATGGTAAACCAGAATTTAAAAACCCAAGTTTGATTATAAGAAATAAAAATATACTCTAATGGACGAACAATTAAGAATAATTTTAATAATAATAGTTTCTGTATCAATATTTGGTCTTCTAGTTTTTGTGTTTGTTAAAAACCATATAAGAAATGTAGTTAACCACTTGGAAAAAGAAGAAAAAAAGAAATCAAAGCAATTTGATGATCTTTAAATACTCCGATTGATCAATATCCATTATTCTTTTTGATGTTCCAAAATCAAAACCGTTTCTAGCAAGAAGTGATATATCCTTTTTATAAAATAAAGGCCTATTATCTTCTGCTCGTGCTGGGCCTATTCTTTTTTTTTTACAAATCTTAATACCAGAGAAGAAATCTTGATCGGAGTTATCCTCCTTAATCTTTTCAATCGACTCTTTAATATATGTTTCGTTTATACCCTTGCCCATAAGATAATATCTGATCTTATTTATGGAACTACCTTTTTGAATTAAACTACGCGTCTTACTCTCGGAATAAAATTTATCACTAATAAATTTACTTTTTTCAAGATCAGGTAAAACTATATCAATAAGGTCTGTGATATCTTGTTTTTTAACATTTGGTACATTTGCTTTAAGGTACTTTTTTAATAGATAGGTTCTTAGTTGTTGTTTTGAGGGAGCATATTTTTCAATATAAGCAAAAGAAAAATTTCGCATTTCTTCCATGGTAACTTCTAGGGTTTTTTTTCTATTTCTCATTGGAATCATGTTATCTTGTAATATAATACACTATAAAATGATTGATCAAATTTATACATTCTTTACTATGGAAATTATTTACCTCTGGCTAAATCTAGGTGTTTTACCTTTTTGGTTTACCTTAATAATTTTTCCAAAATCACAGATATCTAGGGTTTTTATAGTCTCTGTTTTTCCAATATTACTATTAAGTTTAGCATATACCTATTTACTCTATATTGCTTACTTGGATGGTTATGATTTCATACAAAATTTTAAAATTTATTTAGGATTGGGTGAAATTTCTATTTTATTTGAAAATCAATACTTTTTAATTTTATTTTGGGTACATTTTTTGGCAATCAATCTATTTTGTGGTGGCTGGATTGTTAATGACTCTCAAATGTTTGGTATGAATAAATTTCTCGTATCAATTCCACTTATAATTACTTACTTAATAGGTCCAATTGGAATTGTTATATATTGGGTGATAAGAGTATTTTATGCAAAAAGAATAAGACTTTATGATTAAGTCAATAGATTTTTATTTTGACTTTATTAGCCCCTACTCTTACTTAGCACATAAAAAAATAAAGATATTAAAAGAGAAAAAAAATGTTAATTTTAATTATAAGCCAATTCTTGTTGGTGCCCTTCATAATTTACAAGGCATAACTGCACCCGCTTTTATTAAACCAAAGCTAAAACACATGATAAGTGATTGTGATTTAATTGCAAAAAAAGATAAATCTAATTTTTTTTGGAATTCTAAATTTCCTATTAACTCATTAAATATCATGCGTGGTTATATTTTTATAAATGATGAAACTAAAAATTTATACCTGGATTTAATATTTGATGCCTATTGGAAGGATGACCTAGACACTTCTAGTGAAGAAATCTTAAAAACCCTTCTTGAAAAATGTAAAATTAATTCAAATGAGTTCTTTGATGGTATTAAGGATCCTAAGATTAAAAATGAATTAAAAATCATTACCCAAGAAGCTCACGATAATGAAATATTTGGTGCACCTAGTTTTGTTGTGAATGGTAAAATATTTTGGGGACAAGATAGATTGGAATTTGCTTTAGACGAGTATAATAAATAGTTTAAACTATTTTAAAATTACTTTTACTTATTGCTGCAAACCCACCGTCTATGTGTGAAACTTTCTCAAAGCCCATTTCTTTTAAAGATTTAGCAGCAAGAGCTGACCTTAATCCACCTGCACAAAATAAAACCATCTCTTTATTCATATCGATTTTTCCACTTTTAAAATATGGACCTTCAGGATCTAACCAAAATTCTAACATACCTCGAGGTATATGGTTTGAGTTTTCAATTCTGCCTGTTTTATCTAATTCACTTTTTTCCCTGATATCAATTAAGGTGCATGCATCATCATTAGATAACTTTAATGCTTCATTAGCAGTGATAGTCTTAACTTCCCTTAATGCTTCAGAAACTAGAGTTTGTGATGATTTAATAGCCATAATATTGTAAAAATTTAATCATAAACAATTATATGAAAAAAAGCATCATTAAAAAACTATTTATTAAGCTTTCAAAAGTTTTGGGTTATGAGATAATTGATCAAAGTGATTTTAGTTCACCAACGCTTCAGAAAGAATTAAACGAAGATCTTTCAACCATAAATGAAAAATCAATTGTTTTACCATTGGGTGAAGTAAAAATTACCAAAAAAGTAAGTACTGTACTTATTATATTTAGAACTAACACTGATATTGAGATATGGGATCAAAATAAAAAGAGATTATTTGAAGAACCAAAAATTGAATATTCGATAAGAGCTTTAAAATCACTAATAAGATCAATTAATTTTTCTAAAACAAAATACTCAAATATTAAATTTAAAACAATAATTGTTGATGATAAATCCAAAGAAGAAAATTTAAACAAGATTAAGAAGCTTATAGATAGAAGTGGTTTAGATATAATTATTACACCTTTAAACCATGAGAAATATAAAGATACGATCAAAAAACAAAAGAACGATCAAACCTTTTCAAATCTAGCAAGTTTGCTTCAATCTTATGAACTGGGAAAAGAACATGGTGAAGATTTAGTTTTCTTTGTTGAAGATGATTACTTACACTTTGAACCTATGATGGAAGAAATGATTGCATCATATGAAAGAATAGCTTCACAAGTTAATAAAGATATTTTTATGTGTCCTGCTGATTATCCATATTTGTATATGAACAATGAAAAAACAAATATTCTAATTGGAAATAAAAGACATTGGAGAACAATCAACCAAACTCTATGTACATTCATGACTACAAAGTCTTTATTAGATAAGTATTGGGATAATTTTTATAATACTTGCTTAGATAGAAATGATCCTTTTGAAAAACACTTAAATGAAATCTATTCAAAAGAATTTTGCATCTCACCTTTAAAAAGTCTTTCTTTACATTTAACAAATGTAAATTCTAGCTACGGGCTATCACCTTTTATTGATTACAAAAAACTTTGGGATGAAAATGAATGAATTTGTTATTACAAAATTTAGTGATGATAAAGTAATTTCACTATATCCAAAAATATTAAAGGAATTAAAAAATCGAAATATTATTAGAACTAATAATCTAGTTTGAGATCTAGGAGAATATTGATGTATAAAAAAATATAACGAAATTAGTGGTCTACCAAAACTAAAGGATGCACCAAAAAGCAAAAAAAATATAGATGCTATTAGTGTAAATGGAGAAAGATATGCAATTAAATCAACATCTGGATCAGGTACCGGAGTTTTTGCAAGTATTGCCACAGATGATGATACTAAATTTTTTTTGAATATTTAATTTTAGTAATTTTCGATAAAGACTACACCTTAAAAGAAATCTTTGAATTAAATTGGGAACAATTTTTAAAATTTAGAAGATTGAAGCCTCCAGAAAATAAGCGGAATACTCCAATCACAAAAAATCTTAAATTTGACGCTAAAAAAATTTTTTAATTAAAAGGCTTCAATAAAAGGGCTTATTATATAGCTATCAGTGAGGTATATTAGATTCTTAATCTCTGATTGCGTAAGCTCTTACACCAATTTCAGCAACATCTGTTCCAAGTTTTTCAGCTTCTTTACTGATACGTAAACCAACAGTTGCTTTCAAAGTTTTAAAGATAATAAATGAAAGTACAAAACTGAAAGAACAAACTGCTAAGACACCTGTAAATTGAGTTCCAAAAGATGTATCTGGATTAGTAATTGGAGCAATTAATGTTCCAAATATTCCTGAGAACATATGAACTGGAATAGCACCAACAACATCATCAAGTCCCCTTCTTTCTAAAAATTTTGTACCAAAGTACATTATTAAAGATCCAATTGAACCGATGGCTATGGCTAAACCTGGTGTAGGATTAAGAGGTTCGGCAGTGATTGCGACTAAACCAGCTAATGCACCATTCAACATCATGACCACATCTGTTTTTCTATCTAACAATCTTGTAACTATGGCACCTGTTACAACTCCTCCGGCACCAGCAAGGTGAGTGTTCATCGCAATTTTACTTATAGCTGTCACATCATCAAATGTTCCCATTTGAAGTTGGCTAAAGCCATTAAATCCAAACCATCCAAACCATAATAAAAATGTTCCAAGTGTAACTAGGGGAATACTTGAGGCTGCAAAAGGAACTAATGATTTAGTTTCTCCTTTTTTTCCAAACCTTCCTTCTCTTGCACCTAAAACTATTACACCTGCTAAAGCTGCAGAACCACCACATGCATGCACTAGAGTTGATCCTGCAAAATCAGAAAATCCTAATGTTGCTAGCCAGCCACCACCCCACTGCCAACCCATTGAAATTGGGTAAATAAATCCACCCATTAATGCTGCAAAAATAAAGAAAGGCCATATTTTAATTCTTTCAGCAACTGCACCTGAAACTATAGATACTGTTGCACAAACAAACATTGCTTGAAAAAACCAATCTGAACTATCTGAATAACCTGTTTCAATACTTGAATTAGCGCTCCAAATTTCAAGGGTTCCTATAAAACCACCCTCTGGTATTCCGTATGCTAAATTATAACCAAATAAAAAAAATACGATTGAACAGATTGCAAATTTTCCTACATTTTTTGCTGCAATGGTGGACACACTTTTTGTAGTAACCAAGCCACATTCAAGCATACAAAAACCTGCCGCCATTAATGCAACTAAAACTGAACCTATATAAAATGCTAAAGTATTAAAGATATACTGGCCTTCTGCTGATATTGTTGTTTCAGCATTACTAGCACTACACATGCTTAGTAAGAATAATAAACTAATAATTGGTGCTGTTATAATTTTAATTTTTTTTGTCATTAAGATCCCCGAATTAAGTAATCACTTGTATTCTGGTCTTAGTTTTAATCTAATGCTGATGTGTAAAAAGGGGTATGCTGTATTCGCATACACTAACAGCCTTATTACATTACTGTAAAAGGCTGTTAATTAAATTCAATCGAGACTTTATTTATTTATTGAACATCTCTTTAAGTGACTTAGCTGGTAAAAACTTAACCTTTTGAGAGGCACCGATTTGAATTTGCTCTCCAGTTCTAGGATTTCTTCCAACTCTAGCTTTTCTTTTTGCTACTTTGTAAGTTCCAAATCCAGCAATTTTCACTGTATCATCACCTTTTAAAGCATCTAGAATAGTGTTTGTAATTGTATCAAAAGTTCGCTCAGCATCAGCTTTACTTAGGTTTAGAGAACCTGAAAGTTGTGCAATTAATTGTTTTTTGTTCATTTTTTAGCTCCGGTTTTATTGATTATTTCTCTTTATTTTACATAAAAGCCTATAAATCAAGCTTTTTATTAGTGTCTACTTAAATAAAAACAGCTATATATGGTAATTTGTTAAATTAATGTTGATTTTAATGGTTTATTTAACTTTAGAAAAAACCTAATAACTAGAATAAACCAAGGTCTTTTATGTCATTAAACGTTGTAAAAAACATCAATGATAGCAATAAAAACATTCCGATTCGAAAAAAGCCCTCTTGAACCTTTTGGCTTAAAGGGCGTCCTAGTATTTTTTCAATACTATAAAACATTAAGTGTCCACCATCTAACATTGGAATTGGGAATAAGTTTATTAAGCCTAAACTAATTGAGATATAAGCCATTAAACTAATAAATGGTAGAATGCCAAATTCTGCAACCTGGCCACTGATTTTTGCTATTCTAATTGGCCCTCCTAACTGTGAACTATCACCAGAACCAGAGATCACGCTCCCAATGTATTTAAGAGAGGAAACACTTACATAATAAACTTCATTAACTGCATAAAATAGAGCTTTAGCTGGACCTAATTTAACATGGTTTATCTCATTATTATAAGCTCCAAGCTTAATACCAACCATGCGCTTAGTTATTTTGTTGCCAAGATTATCTTCACTTTCAACAAGGTTAGGTTTTACCTCAAACATCAGATCTTGATCATACCTGTTCACTGTAAAACTGATAATTTCATCCGTAGACATCATAATAAATTTTGACACCTCCATGATGCTTTTTACTTTATTGCCGTCGATTGAAACAATAATATCCTTGTTTTTAAGGCCAGCAACCATTGCGGGGCTATTTTTTTGAACTTCATTAATAACTGCTGGGGTAAAATCTTTTCCTGCAAAAATATATACAGAGAAAAATATGAGAATTGCTAATAAAAAGTTAGCTAATGGACCACCAAATACAATTAGTGCTCTTTGGTATAATGGTTTTAATACAAACAATTTATCTTGGTCTTCTTTATTATATTCTTTTATAATTTTTTCATTATCAGCTTGGCTATAAACGTTTCTATCACCAAAAAATTTAACATAACCACCGAGTGGTATTATACAAATCTTCCAACGAGTGCCTGACTTATCGTTCCAGCCAAATAATTCTTTACCAAAACCTATTGAAAAATCTGTTATTCCAACTCCAAATCGTTTAGCAAAATAATAGTGTCCGTATTCATGTATAAATACTACAACTAGAATTAAAGCTAAAAATGGTAAAATGTAAGAAAGCATAGTTATTTAATATTACTTTTTATTGATAAATTTTTCTAGATTAAAATAATTAATTTTTGATATTATAACCTTTTTTCAATAATACTGAGACAGAGACCACACAAATCATTAGAAACAACACCATTGATCCTACACTTATCCAAATATTAAAATCTGATATTCCATAAAATGAAAATCTTAGTCCATCAATTAAATAAACTACTGGATTAAAATAACTCACTGTTTGCCAGATAGGAGGCAGCATGTCTAAAGAATATAAACTTCCACCCAAAAATACCATTGGTGTAATAACTAACGATGGAACAATGGACATCTGCTCAAAGTTTGAACTAAGAACACCAATTAAAAATCCAAATAAAGCAAACGTAAATGAAACTAATATTAATAAGAAAATCATTAATAAGGGGTATTCAACTGTCACATCAACAAAAAATGAAGCAGTTAAATAGATTACAGCTCCTACAATTAATGTTTTAGTTGCTCCAGCTCCAACAAAAGCGAGAACAATTTCAAGTGACGAAATAGGTGCTGCTAAAATTTCATTAATAGTTCCATTAAATTTAGGAAAAAATATTCCAAAGGACGTATTACTAATTGCTTGAGTTAATAAAGTAAGCATCAATAATCCTGGTACGATGTATGAACCATAACTAACACCGTCTATTTTTTGAATATAGCTTCCAATGACAGAGCCAAAAACTACAAAATATAATGATGTAGAGATTACTGGTGAAAGAAGAGATTGACCTAAGGTTCTTCTAAATCTATTCATTTCATGAATATATATGGCTTTAAATCCATAATAATTAATTTTCATTATTCTCCTTAACTAAATCAACAAAAATTTTTTCTAATGAACTTTGTTCTGTTATCAGATCTTTTAATCTTAAGCCTGCATCTTTTATGCCTTTCAATAAATCAGTAATACCAGTTTTTTCAGCTTGAACATTATAGGTGTAAACTAAAGACATATTGTTTTTACCTATATCTAAATTATATTTGGATAAACCCTCTGGAATTTTTAAAATCTTATCCTGAAGCTCTACTGTTAATTTTTTATGACCCATTTTCTTAATTAATTCCTTTTTGTTTTCGACTACGATGATTTCACCTTGATTAATCACGGCTACACGGTCAGCTATAGCTTCTGCCTCTTCAATATAATGAGTAGTTAAGATAATAGTAACCCCTGTTTTTCTCAATTCTTCAACCACGAGCCACATATCTTTTCTAAGCTCAACATCTACACCAGCTGTTGGTTCATCTAAAAATAATATTTTTGGTTCATGAGATAAAGCTTTGGCAATTAAAACTCTTCTCTTCATTCCACCTGACAATTGTCTTAATCTTTGTTCTTTTTTATCCCATAAGCTTAAGTCCTTTAAAATTTTTTCAATATGTTCTGGTTTTGGAGATTTACCATAAAGTCCTCTTGAATAAGATACCGTATCAAAAACAGTTTCAAAGGATTCTAAATTTAACTCTTGAGGAACCATTCCTATTCTGGACCTTGTTTCACGGTAATCTTTAATAATATCAAAACCGTCAATAGTAACTGTTCCAGACGAGGGAGTAACAATCCCACAAATTATACTAATTAACGTTGTCTTGCCCGCACCATTTGGTCCAAGCATTGCAAGAATTTCACCTTGTTTAACTTTAAGACTAACTTTCTTGAGTGCACTAAAGCTATTGTCGTATACTTTTGATAGGTCGCTAATAACTATTTGATTTTCTGACATTTATAGAGGGTATATAGTTATTAATAGTCTTATTACAATTAATTGAGACATATACATACTTTTAGGTCTGTTTAATTAAAGTTTATAAAAAAAAAATTGACTTAATTAAGTCTCTAATTTAATAAAAACTTATATTTTTTTTTAAAGAATATCAGATTCTGGGGTGCTGTAAAAAGCTGAGAATATACCCAAAGAACCTGTTGTATAATCACAACGAAGGGAAAAAATGAACACAGTATACCTAGATCAAACAACTACTATAATTACTCTACTTTTAACTTCATTAGCTTTTGCAGTTATTGGAATAGTTTACTCGAAGGGTAAACTTTCAATTAACTCATATTTAAATGCTGATAGATCAATTGGTAAAAGATCTTTAACAGCATCGTTAGTTGCATCATGCTTTGGTGTTTGGATTTTAATTGGTCCATCTGAGGCTGCCACTTGGGGTGGCTTGGGTGCTATAATTGGTTACGGTTTAGGTCAAGCTCTACCTTTCTTAGCTTTCATCACAATCGGTCAAAGAATGAGAAAAATTATGCCTAATGGTAATACTCTTACTCAATTTGTTTTAATAAGATTCGGTAAAGCAATGTTTCGTTTGGTTTTATTATTAACAATAATGTACATGTTTGTATATTTTGCAGCAGAAGTTACAGCGATTGCAAAAGTTGTTAATCTAATGTCTGGGTTTCCTCTTTGGCAAACTTCGCTTGTTATAATAGTTGCTACTCTATCGTACACTCTTTATGGAGGGCTAAGAGCTTCAATTTTTACAGATAAAATTCAATTTATTATAATTATAATTTTATTAATATTTGCTTTTAACCATATTTTTAATTCTGGAAATAATACTTTTTCAATGGATTTGATTAATGAAAAAGCTGGAACACTAATGAGTGGTAAATATTTTTATGGTTACACTGCTGGATTAACTTTCTTCATTGCCGTTTTTGCAACCAACTTATTTGATCAAGGTGTTTGGCAAAGAGTATTTGCAGCTAAAAGTTCAGATGATTTGAGAAAGGGATTTATGTCTGCCTTCTTTATTGTAATTCCATTTATGCTTATTTTAGGTTTTTTTGGAATTCTTGCAGTATCAGTTGATAAAGCAGCAGATCCTAGTACTTTATTTTTCTCTCTTTTACTTGAACCATTTTCTGGAACTAATACTTTACTAACTATTTCAATTTTAATTTTAGTCTTAGCTTTAGTGATTAGTAGTATGGATACACTTATTAATGCGATCTCAAGTACAATTATTATTGAAGGAAATAAATTCATTAGCCTAAAAAACAATAATAGTTACCTTTCACTTTCAAGATATCTGATATGTGGTTTATCTATAATTGTTTTTTTAATAGCATCAAAAGGATATAGCGTATTATTTATGTTCTTATTTGCAGATTTATTGTGTTGTGCTGCAGTCTTTCCTATTTTTTATGGAATGTTTAGAGGTGACGCTAATGAGAGACTTTCTTTAATATCTGTTATAATAGGTTTGGTTTGGGGTCTTCTATTATTCCCTAATCAGACATTTGATAAAAGTATCTTAATTGGTGGATTAATTCCTGTTGATGCTTTTCCACTATGGATTTCAACAGCATTATTATTTTGGTCTTTTGTTTTAGCAACATTCACACCAATGATAACATTATTGGTCTTTAAAAAAGATGCTAAGTTTAATTTTTCTAAAATTAAAACTTTGATTAAGGAATAGTGGACATTTACAATAATAAAAAAACTTATTTTTATAAATTAAAGAGTAGCTGCAATAAAGAATGGTCTGAATATACTAATCATAAATTTTTATCTGATCTAGTTAGTAATAAACTACCTGATAGAAATTTTAAAAAGTACTTAATTCAAGATTATGTCTTTTTACATCAATTCCTTAAAATTTTATCACTAAGTGTCTATAAATCTAATTCGTTTGATGAAATTAGTAGATCGGTAAATTTTATTAAAGGGATTGATTATGAAATTAAACTTCATGTAAACTACTGTAAGAAATGGAAAATACCTCTTAGTTCTCTTAATGATATTAAGGTTGAGAAAGATAATAGTGCTTACACAGATCACGTATTGAGCGTAGGTAAAAATGGTAATAATCTCGATATATTTTCATGTTTATCTCCATGTATCATTGGCTATGGTGAGATTGGATTTAATCTTTCAAAAATTAAAAATTGGAAAAAAGGTAAATATAGTTCGTGGATTAAGATGTACTCATCAAAAGAATACCAGCAAGTAGCCAAAGATAATATTGACTATCTAGATATTCTTTTTAAAAATAATAAAGATAAAAATTTAACTAAAATTAAAAAAAATTTTAAAAAATCTACTATTCTTGAAAGAAATTTTTGGGAATGTTTCATTTAAAATTTAATTATTAACAAATCATTACTAGTTATCCTTTAAAATAATCTTGATGTGTGTAAAATTTTTATTTTTTATTAGTTAATTAGGTATAATAAACGTTAATGAATAATCTTATTTTATTTGGTGTAACACTTCTTTGTTGGTCACCCACTTGGTATGTTATTAAATTTCAATTAGGATATGTTGATCCATTAGTTTCTGTTTTTTATAGATTTCTTGCAGCGTCGATAATAATTTTTATCTACTTAATAATTAAAAAGAATAATTTGAGATTTACTTTAAATCATCATATTTGGTTTATACTATTTGGAACTTGTCTTTACTCTTTAAATTATGTTTTCTTTTATGTATCAAATACCTATTTAATAAGTGCTTTTCCTGCAGTTGTTTTTTCAACTGTGGTTATAATGAATATCATTGGTGAGGGGCTTTATTTTAAGAAAAAACCTTCTTTAAATACTTTAATTGGTGCAGCCATTGGTATGATTGGGATTTTAATTATTTTTAATGATGAAATCTTTAACTTTAGTTTAAGTAACGGCACACATGTTGGGTTATTTTTGGCTTTACTTGGAACATTTTGTGCTTCAACCGGTAATATGGTTCATCAACGAAACTTAAATAATAATTTCCCATTAATTGAAACAATCGCTTATGCTATGTTTTATGGTTCTTTGATAACGTTAATAATAACTCAAATCAAAGGTACAGAATTATTATTTGAATTTACCTTTAGCTATATCGTGTCACTAGCTTATCTTTCTATAGTTGGCTCAATTTTTGCCTTTATTTTTTATTTAAGATTACTTGAAAAAGTTGGTGCTGGAAGAGCTGGATATGTTGGTGTAGTTATGCCAGTTTTAGCTTTGTTAATATCAACCGTGTTTGAAAATTTAGAATGGCAAAAAGATTTGATTATAGGACTTCCTGTTTTAATAATTGGTGCCGTGCTTGTTATTAATCAGAAAAATAAATCTATTAAATAGTTTACTTATAAATTTTTATTAATTGTTATAAATTAAACTATTGGTAGCAAAAACTTACAGTTTACTATTTAATATTTCTAATGGTAATGGAGACTCGGGGTATTTTTTTATACATAGTTTTTCATAATTTTTACAAAGTGTACTTACTGTATCGTGGGCTTTATCTTTGGATGTTAAAAATTTAATAAGGCTATCTCTTTCTTCTTCTATTTCTTTAATATCTTGGCTTCTAAGAAATTCACCTGTTTCAACCTCCCAGTATGTGTCATTTAATTCTTTAGTTTTTAATTCATTAAGTTTTTTTTGTAGTTCAAGAATAATCTCATCGTTACTCTTGTTATTTCTCATTGGAGAATTGAGTAATTTTCCTAAACACTTATCTTCTAAATCACTTAAAAATACATTGTAAGGTTTTCCTTCGGCCAATCCTTTAAAATGGTTACTTTCAAAATATTTATTTATCGCTGCATTGGTGGTGATTTTATTTTTCCCTTTTGCTACAGCCACTTGAACGTAAACTTCTTGGCTTATGTACTCGTTTAAATAGTCTTTTATTTTATTTGATAACATTTTTTAAATATAGATTAATAAGTATAATTGTATAAATGATGAAATAATATAGACAAGTGCAAATGATATCAAAAATAATTACTCAGTAAAATATTAGTTTATGTTTAAAAAATTACATATATTTCTTGGTGCATCAGTTGCTGATGCAGCCGCGAGACCTTTGCATTGGATTTATGATGAAAAAAAACTCAAGTCTTATATTAAGGGGGAAAAAGATATTACCTTCTTTAAACAAAATAGGAGTCCTTTTTATTCAATCAAAACAGGTGAAGTTTCGGGTTATAATGACGTAGGTCAAGTTATGTTTAAAACATTAACCAATACAAAAGATAAAAAAAATATAATTATTGATTTTAAAAAGAATATTCTTAAAAACTTTGGTCCTGGATCACAATACTGGAAAAATCTTAAATTAAGAAAAAAATACAAAAAAATCAAATGGACAACAGCTATGGAGGGTCCATGGATCCATCAGAATATTTTAGAAACTATTAAAAATATTAAATTAAAAAAAAATGTTACAGGTGGATCTAAAGTTAACGAATCAGATGGATATTGTGCGGTTTTACCTTACTCATTATTTAATAATTCTGAGCAAAAATTAAAAAAAATAATCAAAACTGTTGCTAATGGCAAAATTAGTGAACAGTTTGCACTGGCAAAAATTAAGATTATTAACTTGGCTGATGAAGGTGTTAAAGACCCAGTTAATTCATTTGTAAAATTAAATTCTAAAAATGATTATTTTAAAAATGTTATTAAAAACATTAGAAAAGTCAAAAAACTTAAAGACAAACCTCACAACATCGTTGTGAAAAAATTTGGAAAAGCGTGCAGTTATCCAGGTACATTTAATGGTTCAATACATGCAATTATCACATCTAAAAATTATAAGAATGCAGTTATTAAAACTATAAAGGCTGGTGGCTGTAATTGTTCTCGAGCTAATTTTGTTGGTGCTTATTTTGCAGCAAAAAATGGCTTAAAGGGCATACCTAAAGATTGGATTAAAAAGACTAATCCTGCAAAAAATATATTGAAGTATATTGCTTAAATACAAAACCCTTCAATTATGATATTATCACCTTATGTTATTTAGGCAGTTATTTGACAAAACCTCTAGTACATATACATATCTTGTGGCTTCAGCTAAAGGTAGAGAAGCTTTAGTTATTGATCCAGTATTAGAAAATGTTGAAAGATATATTCGGTTATTAAAAGAATTGGATTTAAAGTTGGTTAAAGTAATAGACACCCACATACATGCTGACCATATCTCAGGGATAGCAGAACTAAGAGATCAAACAAATTGTGTAACAATTATGGGTGATAAAGCACCTGCCGATATTGTTTCTATGCAAGTATCTAATGAAGAATTAATAAAAATAGATGGTCTAGAATTTAGAGCTTTATTTACGCCTGGTCATACATCAGAAAGTTTTAGCTTTTTAATGAATGATAGGGTTTTTACTGGTGATACACTGTTAATTAGAGGAACCGGAAGAACAGACTTTCAGAATGGTAATCCTCAAGATTCATATAATTCTATTTTTAATAAATTATTAAAGTTACCAGATGAAACTTTAGTATACCCAGCTCATGACTATAAGGGAGATACTGTAAGCACTATTCTAGAAGAAAAAAAATTTAACCCACGACTACAAGTAAAATCAGCTAATGATTATATAGAAATTATGAACAATCTTAACTTACCTGATCCTAAGTTAATGGATGTAGCTGTTCCTAATAATTTAAAACTTGGAATAGATCTAGATAAACAAAAAGTTAATAATGGTATTGAACCTATTAAATTTAATAATTATTTATTAGAAAAAGGTATAATCTTAATCGATCTACGAGAGCAAAATGAGCTAGATAAAGTTGGAAAGATTAAAAATAGTACAAGAATTTCTTTTCCAGAAATAAACGACTACTTGAATAAAAATAAGAATGAATTACGTAACAAGAGGATTTTATTTTATTGTGCTATTGGTCAAAGGTCTACTTTAGCTGTTCAAATATCCAGGTCTTATCAATATAGTAAATGCTTACATTTAATTGGTGGTTTAAAGAACTGGAAGCATGCGGGTTTGGATTTGATTAAATAAACTTAATTATGATAGCTGATACTTTTAATTGGTCTTGTAAACACACATGGAGAAAAAGTGCCAAGAATACTATGTGGTGTGTTATTGGGTGTTCAATCGGTGATTTTGGAACAATACTATTTTTTCAACTAGCTCAAATTCCTTTTTCTGTAACTGGTATAATGATCTTAGCAATCATTAATGGTTTATTAACTAGCATCATGCTTGAGACTTTTATTTTAATTAGACAAAACTTTAAATTTATTAATGCTTTAAAAACAGCTTGTGGAATGAGTTTTATCTCAATGGTTAGTATGGAAATTTCGATGAATTTAACTGATTATTATTTAACAGGTGGTGCTCAGCTTACTTATTGGGTAGTACCCATTATGTTAATGGTAGGATTTCTAACTCCATGGCCTTATAATTACTGGAGGCTTAAAAAATTTAACAAAGCCTGTCATTAAATATGAATGTATTCATAATTTTATCGTTACTTGTTATCATTGTTGGAGTTATCTTATTGTTAGCTTCTCCATCAGTATTATTTAAATTGAACTGGGAAGAAAAAACAGGAAAAGAGAAAATACTCATGTTTATGTTTTATGGTATTTTGGTCTATATAATAAATATTATTTTTTGGATTATTAAATAAATATTAATAGGCTTTGCTTTTTATGGTTAAGATCTTATCAGTTTATAAATTTCTGATTTTTTAGTTTGACCTATGCTTCTAGCAATTTCTTTATTATTTTTGTAGACAACTATTGTTGTCCAGTATTCAATACCCAGTAATTTAGCAATTTTTTTATCCTTAGTTTGTTCAAAACTTAGAAATAAAATATCATTAAATTCTTTCTCTGCCTGATCTAATATTTTAACTTGTTTTCCGCATGTGTAACAAGTTTTATTCCATGAATTAATAACTATAGTTTTGCCTTCAGCTTGAGCTTTTTTAAAAACTTCAGTGGTAAAAGTTGTAGTTTTATCTACTGCAAAGCAATTAAATGAAATGAGTGTAAATATTAAAATAAAAATTTTTTTCATATAATGATTGTATATATTGATTATTTTTACTTAACAAGACGTAGTCTGGGGATACTAAATTTAATCAGTATAATTTTACTTTATTTTTCCAAGTTGTTTTTGTCTTGAGATAATTATTAGGCCACTAATTACGATTATTAATGCTCCAATATAACTATTTGTTGATGGAACTTCATCAAATAAAAAATAACCATATAATATCCCCCATAAGATTACCGAATATCTAAACGTAGAAGTGGTAGAAACAAGTGCAATTTTGATTGTTGCTATTGAAAAAATATAACCTAGTGCCAAGAAAAAAGCAGCTACAAATAAAATAAGAATATCCATTAAACTAAAGTCATAAAATTTATAAATACTTAACAGGCCAAAAAGAATAGTTACAACAAAGCAAGTCATGAATGCAATTTGTAAGCTAGAATAATTTTTTTTAAATTTTTTTGTGTACATGTCTCTAATCGAAAGCATAATTGCAGAAATTATTGGAAAGATAAAATAATAGCTAGACTCTAATTGTCCTGGATTGATTACTACCACAACACCTATGAAACCTAATAATACCGCACTCCATCTTCTCCATCTAACTTTTTCATTTAAAAATATTGCACCAAATGCAGTTAATAAAATTGGTGCCATACTTAGTAAAATATAAACATTTGCAAAAGGCAATGAAGCAATACCAATAAAAAAAAATAGAGCTGCTAAAGATTCTAAAATACCCCTCAATCTTAACTCATTTGAAGTAAAGATTAATTTAAAATTAAATTCTTTCTTAATGTAAAGAAATAATAAAATAAAAAATAATGTAAAAATACCTCTTATAAAAATGATTTGATTTAAAACAAATATTTCATCATAGTTTTGATAAATAGCTTTTACAAAAGCATCATTAGTTGCAAATGAAAATTGACACAGAAGCATATAAAATATGCCAAGTGATTCATTAGTAATTTTAAATTTATGGAGCATGAGGTTTTTCAATATAATTTTTTCTATTGGTAGTATACAAAAATTAAAAACCAATAAGAAGTAAGTCCAGCAAATATTGTGGCAATAATATTTTTGGTAATATAACCTACCATTATAGCAAATATAGCGGCTAAAATTTTAGGATTACTTTCAAGATCTAAAGAGCCAGTGCTGTCCAAAAATATAGGAGGAAAAATTATTGCAGGAAAAATGGCAGATGGAACATATGATAAAACTTTTTTTGCCTTATCGTTCAATATGTCTTCTTTTAGTAAAAAAATCATAGAAAACCTTGTCAGATAGGTAATAATTCCACAGTAAATAATTGTAGACCAATGCATTATTTTTTCTTTGGATTGATTAAGGTTAATAACATAGCAACCAGCAAGCCTGATAGTGCTGCAACAATAATATAGGCCTGAAAGGGTATTGTATTATATCCAATAGTTGCAACAATGCCTGACACCAACATTACAATAATATTTTTAAACTTTCTAAAATCATTAATTAATAATGCCAGAAATGTTAAAGAAATTGTAAAACTTAACCCTAATTCTTCAGGAACAACTGAGCCTAAAGATATTCCTAAAATCGTTGAAATTTGCCAAACAGTCCAACAAGTAAGACCAGCTCCCAATAAGTGATAATGTTTAAATTTATTTTCTTTATTTTTTTTAAAATAAGTATTCGAAACAGCGAATGCTTGATCAATTAATATGTATGATAAAATAATTTTCCATATCAATTTTAAATGAGACAAATATTCTGAAAAAACTGCTCCATACAACAAATGTCTTGAATTAACCGCCCCCACTGATGTTATGACTACTAAAGAAGAAGCTCCTCCAGAAAATAGTTGTAATAAAACTATTTGAGAGGCACCACCAAAAATTATGACCGACATTCCAAAGGTCATGAATGCACTTAAACCTAACTCCATCCCAATAACACCAAATATGATTCCAAACGGAACTACAGGTATCATTAATGGGCTCACATCTATTATTCCTTTAGTAAGAGTTTTTAATCTATTATTCATTTGTAATTAGAGCTTTGTATTAGAAACAAACTATATGATCAATATTTATAGGTAGTTTGATACCAAATTTTTCATCTACTTGATGCTGATGAATATGGTGAGAATGTACAAATACTGGAATCAACTTATTACTTTGAGTTTTGAGTGAGTAGATAAAATTTGTTCCTCTAAACTTTCTATCAACAACTTCTAATTTTAAGTTACTTTGATCGTCATGTTCTAGATCTTCTGGTTGCAATAAGAGCTGAACCTCAGATCCTTTTGGATAATGTTTTATAAAATTACCAGTTATCCTACCTAAATCAATACTCTCTAAGCTATTTTCACCAGTAACTTTTGCTGGAATTAGAATTCCTCTATTTAAAAAGTTAACTACTTCTACTGAATTTGGAAAATGATAAACATTATAAGGATCATCAAATTGTTTCAATTGCTCGTCTAGAATTATTCCACATTTTGTACCCAAGTAAAAAGCTTCATACGAGTCATGCGTTACAATTATAGTTGTTATTTTATGCTCAGTTAATATTTTTTTTAATTTAACTTGAATTTCTTCCTTAAAACTTTGATCTACATTTGAAAGTGGTTCATCTAATAATAATAGATCTGGTTTAGTAACTAATGATCTTGCTAGAGCTGCTCTTTGGGCTTCACCCGCACTGATTTGATGCGGGAATTTATCTTTAATCTTTTCGAGGTTTAAGAATATAATTATTTCCTCAATAGATATAGTTTGTTTCTTTTTTTTGTTCCTTTCAGCACCAAACTGAATATTTTTTAAAACATTATAATGTGGGAATAGACAGTTATCTTGAAATGATAACGATATATTTCTATTTTCAGGTTCTACATGCACTTTTTCTGAGGATATAACTTTATTTTTTAATATAATTTCACCCGATCTAATATTTGTTAAACCAGCAATAGATCTTAGTATTGTAGTTTTTCCAATTCCTGATGGTCCTAATAAACATATAATGTCTCCTTCTTTTTCAATATTAAAAGATACATTGTGAACTTTATTAACTTTGCTTGCTTCAAAAGTTACATCTTTAATTTCTAAAAAATTTTTACTCATAATTAATCTCTTAAAGTATATCTAGAAGTAATCAAAATAAAAGAGCTTGTAATTAATATAAGAAATAAAGATGGAACTGCAGCAGCCTCTAGTAAATCTTGAGAGGCATAAATATAAGCTGTTGTAGCAAATGTTTCAAAATTAAATGGCCTCATGATAAGTGTAATTGGTAATTCCTTAATTATTTCAATTGCAATTATTAACCCAATTAACAAGATAGAATTTCTCAAGTATGGAAAGTGAATATTTTTAAATGTTTTAAATTTAGAGTAACCTAGCAAATAAGCACTTTCATCTATTGAATAGTTAATCTTAAGATAACCAGACTTTATGCCATTACAGGCTAAAGAGTAAAACCTAACAAAATAAACACTTACAAGTCCTAAAATTGATCCAATAAATATGGTTTTAATTGTTTTAAATCCAAAATACTGAACGACTGTATTATCAAACCAGGCCACAAAGCTTATAAACGCAACAGCTAAAATTACCCCTGGTATTGCATACCCAGAAATAGAGAACGTAGTTAGTGTTTCTAATAATTTACTTTTTGTAACTCTATTTCCATAGTTTGAAATGAAAGCAAATGTTATTAATACAGAGCTTGCTAATAAAACTAATATTCCAGTATTAATAAATAAACTGACTATATTTAAATCATTAAAATGTTTTGGAAAAATTATTGTCCAATAAAGCATTTGTGAAACTGGAAATATAAAGCTAGCAAAAAAAATAAAACCACAAAATGTAATAGCTAAAGTTGACCTTGATCTATCTAAATTAATCAAAGTTTTAGATTTAAAGCCACTTTTTGTTGGAGAGTGATATTGAGCTTTTTTCCTAGAAAAATTTTCAAGAACAAATAATCCTAAAATAAAAATTAACAGAAAAAATGACAATCTATTAGCTAAAGATAAATCATCAAAAGAAATCCATGCATTATAAATTCCTGTAGTTAGTGTTGATACGTTAAAAAAATCTACTGTTCCAAAATCTGACAGTGTTTCCATTGCAACTAAAGAAAGTCCAGCGACTATTGCTGGTCTTGCAGAAGGTAAAATAATTTTAAAAAATGATTTATTTTTTGAAAACCCTAGATTTTTTCCTAAGTCAATTAAGTTTTGAGATTGATAATGAAATGATGCTCTTGTTAAAATATAAACATATCCAAACAATGAGAATGATAAAGAAATGATTGCACCAAACATACCATCCATTTTAGGTATGTGCTTATTATACTCACCTTCTCCAAATACATTGGTTAATATTGAAAAAGCTGTGCCATAATTTTCAAAAAAAGCAGTTAATGAATATGCATATATATAAGGTGGTACTGCAAATGATAATATTAATGCCCATTTAAAAAAATTTGAACCAGGGAAATTATAAAAGGACACAAGATATGCGGCACCTACTCCGATAATAAAAGTTAGAAATAGTACACCCATTAATAAAATTAGTGAGTGATTAATATAGTCAAATAAAAAGGTGTCTTTTAGTATCGAATAATAATTACTAGTATTTTCAAAAAAACCTGCGCAGATAGTAAGTATTGGTATAGCTACAGCTATAGATATTAAAAAGCTACTTACATACCAAATGTTAAAATTTTTAATTCCCATAATTTATAATACTCTAATAACTATATTTAAGAAACCTCCTCTGTTGCCAGAAGAGGTTAATACTAACTTCGAAACCAAATTGGAGAGAGATTACGAGAGTTAATTCCTAAATTTTTTATAAATTATTTATTTATCTAAATTACTTGCTTGATAAATATTCTATGCAATTTTCAGGTGTTGTTTCCACATAAGGATCAGGATCACTTCCATCATTATTCATGCCTTCCTCTTGCCACCATTTTTCAACAATACCGTCATTAATTATTGCACAATATCTCCAGCTTCTTAAACCAAAACCTAAATGTTTTTTATCAATTAACATCCCCATTGAGCGAGTAAAGTCAGCATTTCCATCAGGTAAAACCTTAACTTTTGTTAGTTTTTGTTGATCTGCCCAAGCATTCATCACAAAACCATCATTGACACTAATGCAATAAACCTCATTAACACCAAGAGACAAAAGTTTATCATAATTTTTTTCAAAGCCTGGTAACTGTTTTTCAGAGCATGTAGGTGTAAATGCACCTGGTAATGAAAATAATATTACTTTTTTACCTTTAAAGATTTCATCAGTACTTACATCAACCCATTTACCGATTTTTCTTGTTTTTAAAACTATGCTTGAACATTTTTTACCTTCAATCATTTTATCCCTATTATTTTTTAAGTGTTTATTTAATTGTATTACTTGCATTTGAATTTTTTTTAGTGCTCATAACTTAATGTAGGTAGGGTAAATACCTCATTAAAGATTATGAGCACAATCATTAAAAAGAAAATTATGTATTAAAGGGAGAAAGGATATGTGCAACCTCTTCGTCTTTAATATCTGATAATTTTCTATTATCTATTTTTCTATTGATTTTTTCACACTCTGCTGCACACGGATCACAAGCTTTCAGAGTTTGCGACCCATATACATCAGAAGATTTATTCTCATCAATATTAAATAAATTCTTTTTCACTTATTACTTACTTCCACTTAGCAGCTAACATTACTTCTAATGCTGCAGCTTGGTTTTTTCCGTAATTTGCTACTTTAGTTTCTAAATCTTGTTTGTAACCAAGACCCATTTGTTTAACTAATGCATGAGGCTCAACACCATCAATCATTGGATATTCAAATGTATTATTAACTATATGTGTTTGTGCTTCTTTAGTTAATAAAAACTCAAGTAGTTTAATTGCATTAGCTGCGTTTGGAGCGTTTTTTAATACACCACCACCACTAATGTTCATGTGAGTTCCTCTATCTCCTTGGTTAGGAAAGAATGGTAAAACTTTTTTAGCTGCTGCTTGTTGTTCTGGACCTTTTTTTCCAGATAACATCAAAGCTAAGTAGTAAGTATTAGCTACAGCTATATCAGCTTCACCAGCTGCTACTGCTAGAATTTGAGCTCTATCGTTTCCTTTAGAATCTCTAGCCATGTTAGCAACTATTCCTTTAGCCCATTCTGCAGTTGCTTTTTTTCCATTATTTTTAACTAATGAAGCAACAAGAGATTGGTTATAGATATTGTTAGATTTTCTTATAACAACTCTACCTTTCCATTTTGGATCAGCAAGACCTTCGTAAGTCATACCATTAAGTTCATTTGCATTTACTCTTTCAGGTGAGTAATACATAATTCTTGCTCTCTTAGCTATTCCAGTCCATTTAGAAGTTCTAAAGTTTGACGGAACTGCAGCTTTAATTGCTGGAGACATAGAATTTTGGAACATTCCTTTTGCAGCGAATGCACCTAATCTTCCTGCATCAGCAGTGATATAAAGGTCAGCTTTTGAATCAGCACCTTCTTCAGTTATTCTTTTTTGAAGAGCTTTGTCTTTACCAGATACAACGTTTACTTTAATTCCAGTTTTAGCTGTAAATTTTTCGTAAAGTTGAACGTCTGAATCGTAATGTCTTGCACTGAATACATTAACTTCAGCTGCAAACGACATGTTTGCAAATAAAGCCATGAAAAATGCAACAATTGTAAGTTTTTTCATTATTTTCTTTCGTTTGAGTTAATTTAATTAGATTAGAATGCTTACTATTTGCATTGCGAATGATTATCAATCGCATTAATGTCGCAGTATACAATAATTTTTACTGTAAAATTAATATAAGTAAATCACTTATAAAAGACATCAATACAATAAATCCTAGAAAAAAATTACAATACATATATGTGACTGTGCGGTTTCTAATTCTTCTTTTTCTTACAAAAGGTTTGTCGTCTAGATCAGAAATATCTCTATCTCCTATTACTTTATAGTCATAAGTCCAACGCCAAGTTGAGTTACCAAAACGTTGATCTGAATTATTGTAAAAATTTATCCATGCAACAATATATCTGTGTGAAATATAAAGAATGATTAAAAAGAAACTACTTGTGAGCATCTAAATATATAATCATATTTAGAGGATGTGTTAAAGGCTAATTAAAATTGTTCGGACTCTGTTGAACCTTCCATTGCAGTTGTGGAGCTTTTTCCACTACTTATGGTGTTTGAAACTGCATCAAAATAAGACGTTCCAACTTCTCGCTGATGTTTAACACTTGTGTATCCATCTTTTTCCCTAGCAAATTCAAGTTCTTGAATTCTAGAGTACGCAGTCATGCCTTCAGTTTTATATTTTTCAGCAAGCTCAAAAATTGCAATGTTTTGTGTATGAAAACCTGCAAGTGTAATGAATTGAAATTTATAGCCCATTTCACTAATTTTTTTTTGGAATGTTGCAATCTCAGCATCAGATAAATGCTTTTTCCAATTAAAAGAAGGAGAACAATTGTAAGCTAATAATTTACCAGGAAAATTTTCATGTATTGCATCAGCAAACTTTTTAGCTTCCTCAAGATTTGGTGTCGCTGTTTCACACCAGATTAAATCTGAATAAGGTGCGTAAGATAATCCTCTTGATATGGCTTGTTCAATTCCTTGTTTAACATAAAAAAAACCTTCTGGGGATCTTTCACCTGTTAAGAAAGGTTTATCATTTTCATCAAAATCATTAGTAATTAATTTTGCTGCATTAGCATCTGTTCTTGCTAAAATTATTAATGGCACATCAGCAATATCAGCAGCAAGTCTTGCAGCTTTTAAATTTTTAATCATTGTTCCAGTCGGCACTAAAACTTTTCCACCCATATGACCACATTTTTTTTCACTAGCCAATTGATCTTCAAAGTGAACTCCAGCAGCTCCTGCTTTAATAAACTTTTTTGTTAATTCAAAAACATTTAGTGGTCCACCAAATCCAGCTTCACCATCTGCAATAATTGGGAGCATATAATCAGTTCTATCTTTTGATTGCATATCACCATCATGTAATTCCATATGTTGAATTTGATCTGCTCTAATTAATGCGTTATTCATCGACTCAACTAATTTTGGTGCACTATCATAAGGATACAAAGATTGATCAGGGTACATTTCACCAGCGGTATTTGCATCTGCTGCAACTTGCCATCCACTTAAATAAATTGCTTTTAACCCTGCTTTAGCATGTTGAATTGCATGGTTTCCAGATAATGATCCTAAAGTATTAATATAATTCTCTGAATTTAAAAGATCCCATAGTTTTTTAGATTGATGTTTGCACATCGAATATTCAATTTTTATTGAACCCCTTAGTCTCTCGACTTCTTCACTAGTATAGTCTTTTTTGATACCAGCAAATCTTTTTAAATCATAAGAAACTTTAGTTACTGAGCTCATAGGTAGAGTCTTTCTAAGTTTTGGTGTTGGGAAAATTAGTCTTTAAATAGCTTAAAGTGGCTTAATTATTTTCACTAAATTCGTTAGTAAATTCATTCATGCCGCTTGAACCCCAATCACAATGATCATCTCTCAAGTATATACCAGATTGGCTAGACTGATTTTGATCTTCTTTTGTTGTGTTTCGAGACTGATTTTCTTCGTTTTTATTTTCTTTATTCATACTTATTATATAATTTACAAAGTTTACAAAAGATATTAAAAACCGCTATTTTACTTGTAAATTGAGTTAATAATTTGTAAATTTAAATTTACAAAATTTACAAAAATAGATAAAAAAGTGAGTATAAACACAAAAATTGGAAATAAGATAAAAAGCTTTAGGCAAAAATTAGGTCTTCAAGCTAAAAAGTTAGCTGAACAAATAAATATCTCCCCTAGCTATTTAAACTTAATTGAAAGCGGAAAAAGAAATATTGATGCAGACTTGTTAATTAAGATTTGTAATGAGTTGAGAATAGAATTGTCAGATCTTACAAGTGAAAAAGAGATTAATTTAGAAAATTCTAAAATTGCAATAACAAAATTTTTAAAAAATAAAAATATCAATAAGTCTGATTTAAAAATTGGCCCTAAAATAAAAGCCTTTAGAAGGCAATTAGGTTTACAGGCTAATAAATTTGCAGAACAAATCAATATTTCTCCTAGTTATCTAAATTTAATTGAAAGTGGAAAAAGAAATATTGATGGTGACCTATTAATTAAAGTTAGTAAAGAATTAAGAGTGGACCTATCTGACTTAACCAGTAAGGCTGATGTTAATTTAGAGAATGATATTTCTGAACTTTTAGATGATCAATTATTTGAAGACCTGGATATACTTGGCCCAGAAGTAAAAGATTTAGTAAGCACTAATCCAAAAATTGCAAAAGCATTAATTAAATTAGGAGATAATTTTAGACAAAAAGATCATGCTATAGTTAATAAAGTCGAAAATATTTCTGGAAAAAAAATTGATAGTAGAAAGACGGCATTCCCTGGAGAGGTAATATCAGATTTTCTTCAAGAAAATAAAAACTATTTTCCTAAGCTTGAAGAATTTGCAGATAAAATTTTTGAAAAAGTTCAGGTTAATAACCGAACTAGATATATTGCTTTATGTGATTTTCTAAAATCTGAATACTCAATAATTGTTAAAGATATAATTCCAGAAGAAGGAAAACCTTTTTCTAAAATTTACAATAAAGGTAAAAAAGAACTTTTATTAAGTGATTATAATACTTTAGAAACTAAAAAATTACATGCTGCATCTCAAATTGCTCAAGAAGGAGCATCTAAAGAAATAAATAAATATTTGTCCAATTTTAATTTTCCATCCAATGAATCAAAAAAACTAACACAGGTTGCTCTATTAAATTATTGTGGGGCTGCAATTTTAATGCCTTACAAATTATTCCATACAGAATGTAAAGAATTAAAATACGACCTTGAACTTCTTCAAAATACTTTTGCAACTTCTTTTGAGCAAGTCGCACATAGAGTAACTTGTCTTCAAAACCCTAAATTACCTGGTATTCCTTTTCATATGTTAAGAACTGATATTGCAGGTAATATTTCAAAAAGATTTTCATTGTCTGGTATTGAGATACCAAGATATGGTGGCGCTTGTCCCAGGTGGAATGTATATTCTGCTTTTACAAGACCTGGTATTATTCAGGCGGCAGTTAGTAAAATGACCAATGGAGAAAAATATGTATGTATTGCTAGAACTGTTGAAAAAGGTGTTGGTAGATATGGTCAATCTAAAAGTATTTTATCTATTGGATTAGGATGTGAGGCTAAATATGCAAAAGAATTTGTCTATACAGAAAACATTGATATTAGTGATAAAAAAACAGAAATTCCAATTGGTGTATCCTGCAGAACATGCGATAGATTAGACTGTTCACAAAGAGCATTTCCACCTCTTCATAAAAAGTTTGATATAGACATCAATTCTAGGGGTGTTTCAGTTTATGTTAACGATAAGTCCAGCTAATTAAGACTTCCAGTCACCTATTTTACTAAATAAGAAATTTCTGAAAGCTGTAATTCTTGCGGTATTTTTAAGTGATTGTGGATATACAAAGTGAGCCTCTGTTATTGGTCCTTCTGAATTTGGAAGAACTTTTATTACATTATTTGAGTTAAAAACTAAATACTCAGGTAATGCTGCAAGACCCACACCAGCCTCTACAGCTAGAAGTAAGCCCATAACACTATTAACTTTCATTACTGGTTTTCTTTTTTTTAGATCTTTAATTCCAAGCTTTAACGCCCAATCAGGATCATAAACGGGAGATGGTGCTCCTTTTCCAAATGAAATAAATTTATGCATATTTAGATCAGTAACAGTTTTAGGCATTCCATATTTTTCTAAGTATTTATTAGAACCATAAATATAATATTTTATATCAACTAGTTTTTTTTGAATATAGTTAAGTTTTTTAGGTCTTCTCATAAAAATACCTATATCTGCTTGCCTTGTACTTAGATCTAATTCTTTATCATCAAAAATTAACTCAATTTCTATTTCAGGATTTAAAGTCATGAATTCTTGAATTCTAGGGGTAAGCCAGTGAGTTCCAAAACTTCTGACTGTAGTAATCGTTAATTTTCCAGTGGGTTTATTTTTTTGATCACCTAACGTAGATTCTACCTCTTTCAATTTACTAATTACATCATGAGCTGTTTTAAAAACATATTCACCATTTTCAGTCAATGTAAGACCTCTAGCATGTCTCTCAAAAAGCTGCACTTTAAGATCTTGTTCTAGTGATTGAATTTGTCTGCTAATTGCAGATTGACTAAGATTTAAGTTTATTGTTGCATTGGTGAAACTACCCGCTTCTGCAACTGCGTGGAATATTTTCAGTTTATCCCAATCCATTTATTTATTAAGATCAATAATATATCTTCCTGATGTTTCGCCTTTTAACATTTTTGGATATATGTCTATTAAATCTTCTAGACTTACTGTCTTTATTGATTTTTCTAATTGTTCAAAATCAATAAGGCTTATAACTTCATTCCAAACAAACTCTCTTCTCTTTATAGAGGCAGTAACGGAGTTAATTCCCCAAAGCTTAACACCTCTAATAATAAAGGGCATAACTGTTGTGTTTAATTTATAGTCAGAAGCGTTTC
Organism: uncultured Candidatus Pelagibacter sp.; assembly: GCA_905616455.1. The sequence continues at coordinate 146,565 of CAJQSW010000009.1, forward strand.
CACATGCAGCAACAATTCCATTATCTCTAGTTTGGGCTAGTGCATTAGCAAGAATTTTTCCACCTACAGTATCAACGACGCCGTCCCATAAACCTTTGTCTAATGGTCTTGCATCTTTATCTAAATCTGCTTTATTTATTATGTTTTTTGCACCCAATGATCTTAGGTATTCTTCATTTTCAACTTTTCCTGTAACAGCTGTTACATCATAACCAAATTTACTCAATATCATTACTGCAATACTTCCAACACCTCCAGAAGCTCCTGTAACTAAAACATCTTTAACTTTTTCTCCTAATAAAAGTTCTTCTCGTGCTTTAATTGCAAAAGAACAAAGTAAAGCTGTTAATCCAGCAGTACCTAAAATCATAGCTTGCTTAGATGTAATATTTTTCGGTTTTTTAACTAAATAATCTCCATTAACTTTTGCTTGTTGAGAATACCCACCAAAATAAATTTCTCCAACTCTCCATCCTGTAAGAATTACCTCATCCGCTTTTTCAAATTTAGAATTATCACTTTCTAGAACTGTGCCTGAAAAATCAATACCTGGTATATGAGGAAATTCTTTTACTAATTTTGCACCATTATTTAAGATAAGTGCATCTTTATAATTTAAGTCAGAGTAATCTACCTTAACTAAAACATCTCCATGCTTTAAAAAAGATTTATCTATTAATTTTACTTCTCTAGTAAAATTTTCACCATCTTGATTTAGTACTAATGCTTTGAAATTATCCAACATGATTTTTCCTCCTTGGGAAATACTACTTACTAATAAATCTTAAATATCTATTTTGGATGCTTAAGTCTTCTTTAAATTGTCCTAAGAAGTAATTTGTAACTGTTGTTGCGTTTTCTTTTTTTATACCTCTCATAGTCATACATTGGTGGGCTGCATCAATTGTAACCGCAACACCTTTTGCATCTAATGAAGTCATTAAAGCTTTAGCAACTTGCATTGTTAATCTCTCTTGAGTTTGTAATCTTTTTGAAAAAACTTCAACCACTCTTGCAAGTTTACTTAAGCCAACAACTCTTTCATTTGGAATGTAAGCAACATGCGCAGTTCCTACTATCGGTGCCATATGATGTTCGCAGTGACTTGAAACTGAAATATTTTTTTCAACCACCATGTCGTCATAACCTTCAACGTCACCAAATGTTTTCTCTAAAATTTTATCAGCATCTTCTGCGTAACCAGAAAAATATTCTTTAAATGCTTTAACAACTCTCTTTGGAGTTTCTAATAACCCTTCTCTGCTAGGATCTTCACCTATCCAAGTTAAGATTGTTTTAAATGCTTCTTCAGCTTCCTTGTCAGAAACTTTTTTAGCGTTTAAAATCTTGTTATTTGTTTCTTCAACTAATTTCATATTGCAAGTTTATACAGTAAATCGGTATTTTTAAAATATTTAATATGTTCATCAATATGCTACATAATTACCTAGAAATGTTTAAAAAAAGAGAAAATATAGTAGAAATTGAAGAAGGAAAACTACTTTCACCCAAATTTGATAATGATGGTTTAATTCCAGTCATTACAATGTGCTCTAAAACTAAAGATATTCTTATGCATGGCTATATGAATGTAGAAGCTTTTAAAAAGACTATAGAAACTAAGGAAGCTCATTATTTTAGTAGATCTAGACAACAGATTTGGCACAAAGGTAAAACAAGTGGTTATACTCAAAAAGTTTTAGAAATAAGAATTGATGATGATCAAGACTCAGTTTGGTTAACTGTTGATATTGGAGATGGTTCTAGCTGTCATGTAGGCTACAGATCATGTTTTTACAGATCAATACCATTAGGTCCAATTAAAAATGGTAGACAAATAGAAATGAAATTTGAAGAAAGTGAAAAATCATTTGATCCTGAAATTGTATACAAAGGTCAACCCAATCCAACAAAAATTTAAATGAGTGATAAACAAAAAAATGTTCTAGGCGAAGATCTGGAAGAATGTTCTAATGATCCATTAACAGGGTGGCATAGAGATGGATGTTGTAGTACTGATGAAAATGATCACGGCATTCATACTGTATGTGCAAAAGTTACAACTGAATTTTTAGAGTGGGCTAAAGAAGCTGGCAATGATTTAATAACACCTCATCCAGAGTTTGGTTTCCCAGGTTTAAAAGATGGCGATGGTTGGTGTGTATGTGCAAGTTGGTATGCAAGAGCAGTTGAAGCTGAAAAAGCTTGCCCTGTTTATTTAAAAAGAACACATGAGAAAACTTTGGGACTTATTTCAATGGAAGCATTGAAAAAACACGCTATTGACCTTTCCTAGTCAATACTAAAAGATACAGAGCTAACATTAAATTGTGACATTCAAAGATAAAGTAAAGCATTTTGGGTTTTTTTCTTTTATTGATTATCTTGAAAAAACTAACATGAACTAATAAGTTTTAAAGATGGAAATTGCAACAAAAATAGCTCCATTAGCTTTGGCTTTGATTATGCTTGGCCTTGGTATGAGTTTAACTATTCAAGATTTTTTAAGAGTAATTAAAACACCTAAAAATTTTTTAATTGGTTTTATTTGTCAATTAATTATACTTCCACTTATTGCATTCGCACTTATAAAAATATTAGATACACCAGCAGAACTCGCAATTGGAGTAATGCTAATTGCAGCAGCACCTGGTGGTGTTACATCAAACGTACTTACAAAATTTGCTAATGGCGATGTTGCACTTTCAATATCTCTAACTGCAATTATTAGTTTAATTAGTATTATATCGGTTCCATTTATTATTTTTAATTCAATTAATTTTTTTGAAATTGTCAATATTACGAAAGATATCTCTATGGTTGGAATTGCTTTAAAAATGTTTTTTGTAGTTACGGTTCCAGTAATAATTGGAATGATAGTTAAACATTTTGCAGAAGATTTTGTAAATACAAAAGCTTTAATAATTCAAAGAATTTCTATTTTTCTATTTATGTTGGTATTTACTGCAATCTACATTGAGGAATGGGATCAAATTGTGAGCTTCATAACACGTGCAGGGTTAATTGCTTTAATATTAAATATAACAATGATGGTTATAGGTTTTTATGTTGCTAAAATTTTTGCATCTGGTGTCGCTCAACAAAGGTGTATCGCTTTAGAATGTGGACTTCAAAATGGAACAGTTGCTGCATTTGTTGGAACACAAATTTTTGATGGAAGTTCAATGGTCTTTATAGTGCCCGCTGCAGCATATGCACTAATAATGATGATAACTTCTTTATTTTTTATATTTATTATAAAAAAGAATACTTAAAAATTTATTATGTCTGTGAATAAAAAGATGTCTCATACTTTTTGATATCATTTCTTTTATTAAGTACTGCTAAGTTAAAAATTTTAGATGAGAAATTTGCTAATTTAACAAGTACATCTTTTTGTATAGGCTTAATTTTTTTTGTAAAATTACTTGCTGCTCTATAATGTTTTTTATAATCAATTGTTATATATTTGTCGTTTAGTAGTTTTCGTAATTTTCTAATTACGGTAGCTCTTGGTATGCCAGTGATATCTGAAATTGACATTGCGTTAATTCCTGGCATGGACGTTGTTAAAAAAATACTATTAATAAATTCTTCTCTGTCCATATGATCTTTAGATACTTTTTTGGCAAACAGATGTTCGTTAACAACACATGTACCAAAAATATGAAAGGTTTCTATATCTCCAAAAATATTTTTATAATTAGTTATCATTGGAATTTGTAATTCATAGTAAATTTTCCAAACATAAGAAAAATTATTTTTTATAACTAATTCTAATTCTTTTGAGGTTAACCCTTTTGATAAAATATTTTCATCATTGGCTATTCCTGCAAGTACAGATAAAAATCGACTAATTCTTTTTATTGAGTTTTCTGGTTTGGAGTAATAAAATTTAGATCTATCAATTACTATCTTATGTTTCGTTTTTCTTATGGCGCCTTCATTTTCAAGTTCTATTACTTTTCTTCTTGTGGATTCTTTTGGAATATTAAGCGTTTCAGAAATCTCTGCTATATTAAATTGTGCTATCTGAACAGTTTCTTTCGAATAAAATTCATCATATGTTAATTTAGTAAAATTTCTTGAATAAAAGTCTAATGTTTTTTTAACTAAAAATATGAGTATCAAAAACTTATCATGGTCTTTAAAGGAAGCATAAACTCCATTCATCCATTCCATTTGTTGATTTACCCACAGTGGACCCATAGTAGAATACTTTTTTTCTAACACATCTAATATGTCTTCTTCATATATTTGCTTAGAAATATCTGGAATTACATTATTCATATATAATATAAATTATAACATAAGAACCCAAAATGAACACTATATATCTAGCTAAAACCGAAATGAGCTTTAAATAAATTGTTTAAACTAATGTTGCGTGGTTAAATAATAATTATGAGTGCTGAAAAAAAAATTTTTAATGAAAAAGAAGATCTTACTGTCTTAGTGGCCCCTAGAATTAATAAGAAAATTTCATCAGGAAGAGTTGACATAAATGTTTTGATAGACAGAGTTAGACAGGAAAAACAAAAAGAAAATAAAACAAATTTAGTTTTCATTGGTTTAATTATTAGTCTTGTTGTTGTTGTGGGAATTATCTTATCTTTTTAATTACATATTTCCGTACTTTGGTCCACCCCCACCTTCAGGTGTCACCCAGGTAATATTTTGTGAAGGCTCTTTTATATCGCATGTTTTACAGTGAATACAATTTTGAGAATTAATTACAAATTTATTTACACCACTTTCAACTTGGACTTCATACACTCCTGCAGGGCAATATCTTTGTGCAGGTTCATCAAATTTTTCTAGAGTATAACTAATTGGTAAATTTGGATCCTTAAGCTGTAAGTGTACTGGTTGATTTTCACTATGATTGGTTCCTGTTAAGTAAACTGAACTTGTTTTATCAAATGTGATAATATTATCAGGTTTTGGGTAATCAATTTTTGGCATTTCACTTGCTGGTTTTAATGTTTCATGATCTGCATGTTTATGTCTAAGTGTTAAAGGTAATTTTCCTCTAAATAAAATTTGATCTATTCCTGTAAATATTATTCCAAGTATTAAACCCCATCTAAAACTAGGTTTAACATTTCGTGCCTGATGAAGCTCTTCATAAACCCAGCTTTTTTTAAACCTATCTTCATAAATTGATAACTCTTTATCTTCTTTTAAATTTTCAAAAATAGTTTCTGCTGCAATCATTCCACTTTTCATCGCAGTGTGTGATCCTTTAATTTTAGGCATATTTAAAGTTCCAGCATCACAACCAACCAATAGTGCTCCAGGCATAGACATCTTGGGCAAACTTTGTATTCCACCTTCAATTAAAGCTCTTGCTCCATAAGAAATACGTTTTCCACCTTCAATTACTTTTTTTATTGCTGGGTGAGTTTTAAACCTTTGAAATTCATCAAATGGTGAAAGATATGGATTTTTATAATCTAAGCCAATAACATATCCTAAAAATATTTGTTTATTTTCAGCATGGTACATAAAACTTCCACCATAAGTATTGTTATCTAATGGCCATCCAGCTGTGTGCATAACCATTCCTTCATCATGATTTTTATCTGTTACCTCCCAGATTTCTTTAAATCCAATTCCATACTGTTGAGGGTCTTTACCTTCATCAAGGTTAAATTTTTTTATAAGCTCTTTTCCAAGATGTCCTCTGCAACCTTCTGCAAATACTGTTACTTTTCCATTTAATTCTATACCTGGTTCAAAACTGTCTTTTTTATTTCCCTCTTTATCTATACCCATATCTTGAGTGGCCACACCTTTTACAGATCCATCTTCATTATATAAAATTTCACTAGCAGGAAATCCTGGAAATATTTCAACACCTAAAGCTTCAGCTCGTTCTGCAAGCCATCTGCATAAATTGGCTAGACTTATTATATAATTATTATGATTTTGCTGAACTGAAGGTAGTAGCCAAGTTGGCCAACTTAACGATTTTGTTTTACTTAAAAATAAGAATTTTTCTTTTAAAACCCTTGTTTTAACTGGTGCATTTAACTCTTTCCAGTTAGGAAATAGCTCATCTAAAGCTCTAGTTTCAAACACATTACCACTTAAAATATGGGCACCAATCTCTGAAGATTTTTCAATCAAACAAACATTTAATTCTGGGTCTAATTGTTTAAGTTTTATAGCCGTAGACAATCCTGATGGACCACCACCAACGATTACCACATCATAATCCATTGCTTCTCTAGGCATATCTTAAATTTTTACAGTACTGATTATTTTTGTATACTATTTAATTTATTCAATTCTTCTAGGAATTGAGGTAATGCCTCAAATAAATCAGCTTCTAGACCGTAGTCTGCGACACTAAATATTGGAGCTTCACCATCTTTATTTATAGCAACAATTATTTTACTTTCTTTCATTCCAGCTAGATGCTGAATCGCTCCTGAAATTCCAACTGCAATATATAAGTCAGGTACAACTACTTTACCCGTTTGACCAACTTGGTGTTCATTGCTTATATAGCCTGCATCAACTGCAGCTCTTGATGCACCGATTGCAGCATTTAATTTATCTGCAATATCAGCAATCAATTTGAAATTCTCTCCATTCTGCATTCCTCTACCGCCTGAAATCACAATTCTAGCTGTTCCAAGTTCTGGTCTATCTGATTTAACTTCTTCTCTTTTGATAAATTTTGATAAAGTAAACTCTTCAGTTGCTTCAATTTTTTCTATTGGAGCAGATCCACCAGACGTTACGCAAGGTTCGAAAGAAGTTGGTCTAATTGTTATGCACTTTTTAGTATCTGTGCTTTTTACTGTAGCAAATACATTTCCTGCATAAATAGGTCTTATAAATGTATCAGGTGATATAACTTTAGTAATATCACTTACTTGAGATATATCTAAATGTGCTGCTATTCTTGGCATTAAGTTTTTACCAAATGTATTTGCAGAGCTAACAATGTGAGAATAATTTTCTGAAACTTTTACAACTAATGGAGCAAAGTTTTCAGCTAAATAGTTTTCATAATGAGCAGCTTCAGCATGTAATACTTTTTTAACAGCTGACATTTCAGATAATGCTTTAGCAACATCACCACAATTATTTCCAATTAATAAAACATGTACATCAGCGTCCATTTGTGATGCTGCAGTAATTGCATTTAATGTAAAAGGTTTTACTTCTTTATTGTTATGTTCTGCTATTAATAAAACTGACATTATATTACCTTTGCCTCATTTTTAAGTTTGCTAACTAATTCAGCAACACTTGCAACTTTAATTCCTGCTTTTCTTTTTGGAGGTTCTTCTACTTTAATTTGTTGAACTCTAGGCGTTATATCAACTCCTAGGTCTGCAGCTGTAAATATCTCTATAGGTTTTTTTTTAGCTTTCATAATATTTGGTAAAGACGCATATCTCGGTTCATTTAATCTTAAATCACACGTCACAATAGCTGGAAGGTTAACTTCTATTGTTTCTAATCCTTCATCGATTTCTCTTGTTACTTCTAGAATTTTATCTTTTATTTCAATTTTTGATGCAAATGTTGCTTGAGGCCAATTTAATAAGGCACTTAACATTTGACCTGTCTGGTTACAATCATCGTCAATTGCTTGTTTACCCATAAATACTAAGTCTGGTTTTTCTTTATCAACAATTTTTTGAAGTGCTTTTGCTACAGCTAATGGCTCAACAGTTCCTTCGGTTTTGATTAATATTCCCCTATCAGCACCCACTGCTAAAGCTTTTCTTACAGTTTCTTGTGACTTTTCTTCACCCACTGTAATTGCAATAATTTCTGTTGCTTTACCTGCTTCTTTAATTTTTACAGCTTCTTCAATTGCATTGTCATCAGGTGGGTTACTAGACATCTTAACATTATCTGTAACGACTCCAGTTCCATCCTCTTTAACTCTAACTTGAACGTTGTAATCAATTACCCTTTTAACAGCTACTAATATTTTCATTATGATCTCAATAAATTATTTTCAGGATCGTAAGGGCTTTCCTCTAAAATAGTACAATCATACATTTTACCAAGAATATCAATTTTCAATTTTTGACCAGTTGTAGCAATATCAGGTTTTATCATTCCTAATGCAATAGATTTTCCTAACCTAAATCCAAAATCACCTCCAGTTGCACGTCCTACAACTTTACCATTTTCATAAATTGGATTATTACCCAAAACATCTGCATCTTCAACATTATGAATTTCCATTGTTACTAATTTATTTGAAAAACCTTTTTCTCTCCATTTATTAAGTGCTTCCAGACCAATAAAGTTTCCCTTATTAGGATGTATAAATCTATCTAATCCAGACTCGTATGGTGAATATTCAATTGATAATTCTGTTCCAACAAGTTTATAAGATTTTTCAAGTCTCAAACTATTCATTGCTCTAATCCCATATGGCTTAATACCTAAATCTTTTCCTGCTTCCATCAATTTATCAAATATATGATTTTGATATTCAATTGGATGATGAAGCTCCCAACCCAACTCACCAACAAAGTTTACTCTCATAGCATTTACTGGAGCGTTTCCAACGTTTACGTTTTTAGCACTTAACCATTTAAAGTTTTCTTTTGAGAAGTCGTCTCTTGATACTCTTGTCATTAATTCTCTAGCCTTTGGACCAGACACAACAAGTACACCCATACTATTAGTTAGATTTTCAAATTGAACTGTCCCATCTGTTGGCATCCATTTTTGAATCCAATCATGGTCTAATCTTTGATTTGCTCCCGCAGAAACTAAATAGAAACTATCTGACGCTTCTCTCATTATTGTAAATTCAGAATGAACTCCTCCCTTAGTATTAAGGGCATGACATAAGCCAATTCTACCTATTTTTTTTGGAAGTTTGTTAGCTACTAAGTAATCTAAAAACTCTTCTGCACCAGGACCTTTGATTCTACACTTTGCAAATGCGGTCATATCTAAAAGACCCACATTTTCTTTTACATTTTTACATTCTTTTTTTATTGCCTCAAACCACTTGGATCTTCTAAAAGACCAATCATCTTTTTGCTCCATTCCATCTGTTGCAAAAAAGTTTGGTCTCTCCCAACCAAATTTTTGTCCAAATACAGCACCTAAATCCTTCATTCTGTCATAACAAGGTGATGTTCTTAATTCTCTAGCAGCACCTCTTTCTTCATCAGGATAATGAACTTTAAATACATGATTGTAAGCTTCTTCATTCTTTTCTTTTAAATATGATTTTGTTGCATAGTCACCAAATCTTCTTGGATCAACACCAAGCATATCAACAGTTGGTTCTCCATCAACTATCCATTCTGCAAGTTGCCACCCCGCTCCACCTGCTGCAGTAATACCAAAACTATGTCCTTCATTAATCCAAAAATTTTTAAGTCCCCAAGCTGGACCAACAATAGGATTTCCATCTGGTGTGTAACAAATTGCACCATTATAAACTTTTTTAACACCTACTTCTCCAAAGGCTGGAACTCGATGAATTGCTCCTTCAATGTGTGGAGCCAGTCTATCTAAATCTTCTTGAAATAATTCATACTCAGAATCTTTTGATGGTCCATCAACATAACAAGCTGGAGCACCATCTTCATAGGGTCCTAAAATTAAACCACCTGCTTCTTCTCTCATGTACCATCTGCTATCACTATCTCTTAAAACTCCCATCTCTGGTAAGCCTTCTTTTTTTCTCTTTAAAATATCTGGGTGTGCTTCTGTAACAATATATTGATGCTCAACAGGTATAGCAGGAATATCTAAACCAACCATTTTTCCAGTTTGTCTTGCAAAGTTTCCTGAACAAGAAATTACATGTTCACATTCAATAGATCCTTTGTCAGTTTCAACAACCCATCCATCTTTAGTTTGTTTAATTCCAACTACAGCTGTGTTTCTATAAATTTCTGCACCCATATTTCTTGCACCTGTAGCCATTGCTTGAGTTAAATCGGCAGGCTGAATATAACCATCTTCTGGGTGTTGGATTGCTCCAAGCAAATCATCTGTACGACATAGAGGCCAAATTTCTTTTACTTGATCTGGCGTTAAAAATTTTACATCAACGCCTATAGTTTGTGCAACACCTGCGTATTGATGATACTCATCCATTCTATCTTTAGTGCTTGCTAAACGAATATTTGACACAACACTGAAACCAACATTCTGTCCAGTTTCTTCTTCTAATTTTTTATAAAGATCAACAGCGTACTTGTGAAGTTGTCCTACTGAATAACTCATATTGAATAATGGAAGCAGACCTGCTGCATGCCAAGTTGATCCTGAAGTTAATTCTTTTCTCTCAACAAGAACAACATCTGATAAACCTTTTTTTGCTAAATGATAAAGAGCACTTACCCCTACTACACCACCGCCAACTACTACAACTTTTGCTTTAGATTTCATTAATGCGATTCCTACTAAATTTTTATAATTTACGAAACAAAATTCGTTTAGTTATTAAATTAAATTGAGGATCCAAGTGGCGTTGGGGCTGTGACCATTGTGGTCAACCAACAACCTTTCAGCGGACCTTCTGCAGTGTATTTTTCAACAGCCCAATTAAATTTATAATAGGCCTTATTCTTATCAAGAACTGTTACTTCAAAAAGAGCCGTTAAATCAGTTGTTTTTATCTCAACAACTTTATGATCTAGGTGGTTAAGAAGCATTCCATAGGACTTACCCTTAATCATAGTTTTAAACCTATCTAAAGGACCTGTATTTTTTCGATTACTTGGATGTGCAAATTCCCAGGTCTGTTCAATTCCATTATCTTTTTTAGGGTTGTCGTTCTGTTTTAGACTTCTTAATTGAATTTGAACAACTAGAAAGGGCTCAATCCCATTATTAGGCTTTACTAACTCTGCATAAGATATTGATGAGTTTAATAAAGTAATTAAAATTACCCTATATATTAAGTGCTGTATTTTTGACGTCTTCCAAAAATTGTTTTCTTTTTTCATCACTTACAAACGGTACAGCAAAGTATCTTCTGTAGACAATATTATAAATGCCACACATATGAAACACACCTCTTTTTAACCTTCTAATTGGTAAATTTAAGAAAAATGTTGTGATTGCTAATCTTGGAGATCCATATGTACAAAATATAATCGCTTTTTTTTTTATGTAAGTTGCCAATTGGATAACCGTAGTTTCCCCATAATTGCTTAAACGTAAACGCCCAAGGTGGTGCTAAAACTTTATCTATCCATCCCTCGACTATTGCTGGCATTCTAAAATTCCAAATCGGTGCAATTAGAACAATTATATCACATTCCTCTATTCTTTTACGATGACTTAAAACATCTTCGCCTGGTTCCTCACCAGCAAAAACTGGATCAAATTTTTCTTTATAAAGATCAACAGCATCAACTTTATTGCCATTTTCTTCTACAGTTTTGATAAAAGTATCTCTTATTGCTGCATTAAAAGATTTGTCATTATAATGACCATATATAAGAAATATTTTTTTCATTTGTGTATTTTTAAACTAGTTCTATAAGAAAGCCATGAAAAATTTTTACGTACTTGAAGGTGAGCATACAGATCCTAACGAAATTAAAACAATATTAAAAAATACCGAAAAGAAACATGGTCCTTTTGAAGAGAAAGAAGCCACCCAAATTGCAAAAGGATTAATTCAAAAAAATATAGATGATTTTTATCATCGAGCTTGGGTAATCAAAAACTAGTTCTGTAAAACTGGAAAATCAAGGTTTATCTTTAAAATATCAATTATTAATTTAATAAAAATATTTTCTAAATTATTCCAAATAATTTTTCAAATTCGATTTTAGTGCATTTATTAGAAATATAATAAATTTTATTTTTTATAGTTATTTCTCTAGCCTTATCATTTTCAATATTAAGTTGTAGCCACAAAACATGTGCTCCAATCTCTTTAGTTTGATTGGCTATATCTACAGCCTCTTCACTTGGCCTAAAAACGTCTACTATATCGACTTT
>CAJQSW010000010.1 GCA_905616455.1 uncultured Candidatus Pelagibacter sp.
GAGCAACTGTTTTATAAGAATACTCTGGTAACTTGCTAGAAATTTTTTCTTTATATATCTCTTCTCCTAACTCATTTGATTCAAATATTATTAAAAAAACTTTATATTTTTTTATTGAAGAAAAAATCCATTTAATACCAGATTTATCCTCTTGGTACTTTAGAACAGCACTTGAATGTCTGGCCATTTCTAAGTTAAGAGCACACATTCTATCTGGCGATATATCAAATGGAAGTTTTGCTAGGTTTAATTTGCTAATTATATTTTTTTGTCTTTTTAGATCTTCAGCACTTAAATTAAGTTTTTTAGTAACATTTGGAATCATGTTTAATCCAGTGTAAATAATTTTTCTTTGAGTTTGGTTAGTCTAAAATTCATAAATTAACTATACCTTAACTGATGACTTAATAGATACGGGAAATAAGCATGCAAATAATGGGTTTTTTAAGTCTATCTATATTAATTTTTCATCTTCATACACGCAACATTTCTCAGCAGGAATATAAAGGTTTACCTTTTCTGATGAAACTTCAGTTTCTCTATTTATTTTAGATTTAATTGTAAGGTTACCCATCTTAGCAGTTAATAGTTTATAATTTCCAAGGTCTTCTACTTTTTTCACATCAACACTAATAACATTCTCTTTTTGATTTTCAGCTACCTTTATAAATTTGGATCTTATAATAAAGTTAATTTACTTTATTTTTACAATTTCCAGTTTTAAGAAACTCATCAATATTATCTACTGCTAAATCACCCATAGCAGTTCTTGTCTGTTTTGTTGAGCTCCCAAGATGAGGTAAAATAAAAGCACCCTTGTGTTTTAAATAACCAGAATTTAGGTTGGGTTCACCTTTATAAACATCTAATCCAACTGCATAAATCTTTCTTCTATCTAATGCATCCAACATAGCCTCATCATCAATCATATCTCCTCTTGCACTATTTGTAATTATTGCACCAGTTGGAAAATATTCTAAAGTTTCTTTATTGATTATATTTATAGTCTCTTTTGTGGCTGGACAATTTATTGCTAAGACATCAGAGACAGAAAATAAGCTTTTAATATTTTCATGATAAATCGCACCTTCTTCAAGTTCTGGAGTTAATTTAGATCTATTGTGATAGTGAATTTCCATTCCAAATGGCCTAGAAAGTTTTGCTACTGCTCTACCAATCCTTCCCATGCCTAGAATTCCTAATCTTGCTCCTGTTAATTGTTTACCAATCAAAAAGTCTGCTGACCATTTCCAGTCACTATTTTTTGCATGCTCAATTCCCTCTGGGGCTCTTCTTGCGGCACCAAGTATTAATAGCATTGCAATCTCTGCTGTAGCATCTGTTAAAACATCAGGAGTGTTTGTAACTGCTATTCCTCTCTTTTTTGCAGCTTCTAAGTCTATATTTCCAAAGCCGACAGCGAAATTAGAAATTACCTTGATAGTATCTGGAAGTTTATTGATCGTATCTTCATCCATTTTTTCTGTTAGAGATGTCAAAATTGCATCACAACCTTGGCATAATTCAATTAATTTTGACTGTGAATATAGTTCGTCATTAGCATTAATATTTGCATCAAAAATTTGTGAAGCTTTTTCCTCACTTGCTTTTAACAATCTTCTAGTAATTAGTATTTTTTTCATGTTTTAGACTATTTTTTTTTGTTTTAAGATTGATATACTATTTAAAAAAAAATGGAAAACAACATATTACAAACTGAGCTTTCAAGTCTTTTAAAAGATAGATTTTCTGTATCAAAATCTACCAGAGCAAATTATGCTAGAGGTGAAGATGCTTATGAAGCAGTTTTATCTCAAGCTGTAGTTTTTCCAGAAACAAACGAAGAGGTCTCAAAAATATTATCATTGTGCAATAAGCATAAAATTCCTGTTGTTCCTTTTGGAACTGGAACATCTTTAGAGGGCAATGCTGTTGGAAATGAGAATGGTGTAACTTTATCTTTAGAAAAAATGAATAAAGTTTTAAGTGTTAACGCTGGAGATTTTGATTGCAGAGTTCAAGCTAATGTTACTAGAAAACAACTAAATGAACATTTAAGAGATGATGGTGTTTTTTTTCCAATTGATCCTGGTGCAGATGCTGCTTTAGGAGGAATGGCTTCAACTTCGGCTTCAGGTACGATGGCTGTTAAGTATGGAACAATGAGAACAGTTGTATCAGGTTTGACTGTAGTGCTACCAAGTGGTGAAATTGTTAAAACTGGAACTCGTACAAAAAAATCATCTGCAGGTTATAACTTAACAAATTTATTTATAGGTTCTGAAGGAACTTTAGGGGTTATTACTGAAGTACATTTGAGACTATCACCAATACCTGAAAGTATAATGAGTGCTGTATGTCATTTTCCAGATCTTGAAACTGCAGTTTTAACATCTCAGGAAGTTATTCAATACGGTGTTCCAATCGCAAGAATCGAAATGTTAAATAAAGATCAAATGGAAATTTGTATTGAGTACTCAAAATTAGATAATATGGAAGCAAAGCCCACCCTCTTTTTTGAATTTCACGGTAGTGAAGAATCAAATAAAGAGGCAATTAAAATTGTAGAAGAATTATCAAAAAATAATAGTGGTAGCGATTTTAAATGGGCTGAGTCACTTGAAGATAGAAATAAATTATGGCAAGCAAGACATGATGTTTACTGGTCCGTAAAAGCACAGGGCAAAAATGTTAAAATATATTCGACAGATGTTTGTGTGCCTGTTTCTAATTTAGTAGAATGTATTAATTTTGCTGAAACTGAAATTAAGAAATTTGGCCTTAAAGCCCCAATGGTTGGTCATGTTGGGGACGGAAACTTTCATGCAATTATAATGTATGACCCTGCAGTTAAGGGTTCTTATCAAAAAATTAGAGATTTTAGTGATAAACTTATTGATAAAACTTTAGAGCTAGAAGGCACAATTACTGGTGAACACGGTATTGGTCTTCAAAAAAAGGCTTATCTACTTAAAGAACACCCAGACAACCTACCTTTAATGAAATCAATTAAAAGAAGTCTTGATCCTAATAACATTATGAATCCAGGTAAAATTTTTGATCTTAACTAAAATAATTTTAGCCTAACATTTTCTTAAGATTTTCTAATGCATTAAAAATATTATCTTGAGAACATGCAAAACTAAACCTTACATAGTCTTTACAAGTTTTACCAAAAGCTGTGCCCGGTACTATTGCAACTCCAGCTTCATGCATTGCTTTTTTACAAAACTCTGATCCATCCATTCCTGTCCCTATTACTTTAGGAAATGCATAAAAAGCCCCCCCAGGTAAACTACACTCTACACCTGGTAAATTATTTAAACCTTCATGAATTAGCTTTCTTCTTAAAGTAAACTCTTCCATCATTGCATTAATAGAATCATCTGGGCCATCTAACGCAGCAATACCTGCAAACTGTGAAGCAGCATTCACACAGGAAACACTATTTATCAAAAGTTTATTAACATGTGGTACCATCTCTTTAGGCCAATAACTCCAGCCTAGCCTCCATCCAGTCATAGAATAAGCCTTACTCCATCCCTCTAATACAATTAGTCTTTCTCTTAATTCCGGATAGTTAAAAAATGAAGGCATTTCTTTATTATCAAAAATTTGTCTGCTGTAAATTTCGTCACTTAATATTGTTACATGTGGATGTTTTTTTAACCCCTCTGCTAATACATCAATATCAGCTTTTTCTACAAAACTTCCTGTTGGATTATTTGGGTTAATTAATATTAACAATCTTGTTTTATCTGTAATCAAAGATAAAATTTTTTCTGGGTTAAATTTTAGATCCTTATCTTCTGTTAAATCATACGGTACTGCTGTTGAACCAGTATAATTAATCATAGACTCATAAATTGGAAATGCAGGAGTTGGATGAATTATCTCTGCACCAGGTTCTCCAAAACACTGAATTGCATAACTCATTGTAGGTTTTCCACCAGGCATGATTAGAATTCTTTCAAAATCTACATCAACACTGTAACGTTTTTTAATCCATCTTGTTACAGACTGTCTACATTCTGGAATACCATTAGACATTACATACCCATGATGCCCATCATCTAGAGCTTTTTTTGCTGCTTCAACTATATGTTTAGGTGTTTTAAAATCTGGTTGACCCAACCCCATGTGAATCATTGGGTTTCCCTGAGCTTCTAATTTTTTTGCTTCGGCCAATACAGTGAATGCTGACTCTGTTCCTAATCTTTCTAAGCTTTTTGCTAGTTTCATAATCTAATTCTATGATTTATTTTTTGATAAATAATTTATTTTAATTATATATATTTATTAATAATAAAAATTATAAGGGTTAAATTTACTTTCTATAAATTAATTTTGAACTATTTAATTCTTTCAGATTTTTACAGCCCATTAAAACCATATTTCTATTAATTTCATCATGCATATTTTGTAATAAATGCTCAACTCCTTGTTGACCCCCTGCAGCCAAAGAGAATAGAAACATTTTTCCAAAACTACAGGCAGTGGCGCCTGCAGCCAAAGCTTTTAAAACATGGGTTCCTCTTCTTACTCCCCCATCCAAAATTATTTCTAGTTTATCTCCAACGGCCTCTCTAATAGCTGAAACTTGATCAAAAGGTGATCTTGATCCATCTAACTGCCTTCCTCCATGATTTGAAACCATTATTGCTGTGCATCCAATATCTATAGCTTTTTTTGCATCTTCAACTGACATCACACCCTTTAACGCAAAAGGTCCATTCCATTTTTTTACACAATATTCTGCATCTTTCCAACTCATAGCTGGGTCATACTGTTCATTAATATATTCAATGACTGATTTTGCAATATTGGTTCCTTTGTCTGTTTTATTCTTAACATTAGACATTTCAAATTTTCCATGAGTAAAATAATTAAATACCCATTGTGGATGAAGGGCAAAACTCATTAAACTTTGTAATGTAAGTTTCGGCGGAGTTGTGAAACCTGTTCTGTGATCTTTTTCTCTATTACCTGCAACCAATGTATCAACTGTCAAACACATTCCATCAAATTTAGATATTCTGCATCTATCTATCAAATCATCAGTAATAGAATTATCTTTATGAATATAAAGTTGAAATAGTTTTGGACCATTTGAAATATTAGCAATTTCTTCAATACTATTATTTGCCATTGTTGACATACTATAAAAAGTTCCAAATTTTTCTGCAGCTCTTGCTGAAGCTTTGTCTCCATCATGATGATAAAGTCTTTGCATTGCTGTTGGTGAAAGAAAAATTGGCATATCAATTTTTTTTCCAAAAACAGTTGTTGATAAATCTGGCTTACCAACACTTGCAAGTATGTTTGGAATTAAATCACAGTCATTAAAGGATTCTGTATTTCTTCTTAAAGTTGACTCGTCATCTGCACCACCATCAATGTAATGAAAAATAGGTGCGGGTAATTTTTTTTTAGCTAATTTTCTAAAATCACTAAAATTATGGCAGTCTTTTAAATTCACTATGTTCTAAATCTTAAATTATTTCTGTTTAGGTCGCTAATTTTGGTACACCCCATTAATTTCATATCTCTTACTAATTCAGCCTTATACTTTTCAATAGCTCTCTCAACACCGGCTTGTCCCCCAGCAGCTAGAGCATATAGATAAAGTCTTCCTCCTGAGCATGCTTTTGCACCTAATGATAATGCTTTAAGCATGTGAGTTCCTCTCTGAAATCCACCTTCACAAATTACATCTAATTTATCTCCAACAGCATCAACAATTTCGGCAAGCTGATCAAAGGGTGCTCTAGATCCATCTAGTTGTCTTCCACCATGATTAGAAACCATTATTCCTGTGCATCCAATATCAACTGCACGCTTTGCATCCTCAACACTCATCACTCCCTTAAGTGCAAAATGACCACCCCATTGAGAACAAAGTTTTTCAGCATCCTTCCAATTCATAGATTGATCCAACATGGTAGAAAAGTAATTTCCTATTGAGGTATTGGTGTCTGTACCCTCTTTTACATAATCTTGAAGATGAGGTAATTCAAATTTACCTTTTGTTAAATAGTTTATTCCCCACATTGGTTTTGTTGCAAAACTAAAAAGACTTGAAAGTGTAAGCTTTGGAGGTGATGTAAATCCAGTTCTTAAATCTCTTTCACGATTTCCTCCAGTTATTGTATCTACTGTTAAAGCCATAACATCAAATTTAGCTGCTTTTGCTCTTTCTAAACAAGAATCATTTAAACCTCTATCTTTATGAAAGTAAAATTGAAACATCTTTGGAGTATCCACTAAAGAGGCTATTTCTTCGACACTTACAGTTGCAAGAGCTGAAACACCAAACATTGTATTAAATTTTTGTGCTGCTTTACCAACTGCTCTTTCTCCATCATAATGAAATAATCTTTGTAAAGCTGTTGGAGCAAGATAAAAAGGTAGATCTAATTTTTTTCCAAAGATGGTTGTGGATAAATCAACATTTTCAACACCTCTTAAAACGTTTGGAACTAAATCAACATCATTAAATGAGCTTGTATTTCTATCATAAGTAGTTTCATCGTCTGCTGCACCATCGATATAGTGAAATATGGGTGAAGGAAGTTTTTTTTTAGCTAATTTTCTAAAATCACTAAAATTATGGCAGTCTTTTAAATTCATTAGACTTTTTTAAAGCATTTAAGAGAATTAAACATATAACTATTTGTCCCAGTATTATTAAAAATTTTTAGAAAATGAAATTTGTTGATTATCTACACCTGGGTTAATAGATCCCCAGTCATTATTTGAGATATGACTATAAGAATAGCCTATCTTAGAATCTTTAAATATATCAAAGCTTAATTTTATTGCACTTTTAAATTCTAAGGCCATTCCTAAATCTTTACCCTTTCCCTCGTCATAAAAACCAGGTGTAAAGCTTGGAATAATTTTTAAAGGTCCAAGATCATACTGCACTTGCACTCCTGTATATAAATATACTGAACTTTTATTTGTAATAAATCCACCAGTGATAGGGGAAAATTTCCCAATAAATGTGTCTCTAAATAAGACTGGACTGTTATGCTCAAAACCATACAAGGTTGCCTTATCGTCACCTTCTTTATCAATGGTATCAAAAGTGCCTGCATAAAAACTATATTCAGTATCACTTTGCACAGGCGTAAAAAAAATAAGTAATGGTAATAATAAGTATAGTTTTTTTAGTTTCATAAATAATTAATTCGTAAATTTTAATTTCTTACTCATTATTGCACCACCTAATAGAAATAACAACAAGGGTAATAGCCATAAAATATAGGTCTTTTTATTTAATATAGGATCATAAATTACCCAATCACCATACTTTTCTCTTAAAAATTCATATATTAGTTCTTCTTTTAATCCTTCATTGATTTTTCTATCAACAATTAACTTAATGCTAGAAGCAAATTCTGATTCTGAATCATAGACAGATTGTCCTTGGCAAATTAAACAGCGAATATTTTTTAAAATTTTATTTTTTAATTCATCATTTTTTTCATTAGATTTTGATTGAGAAAAACCTGTGAATAAAAACAAAATCATAAATATTCTTAAAATTTTCATTTAATAATTAATTTAATTTCTTTTACTATTTTTTCATTAATTGGACCTGTAATTTTTTTTATAATCATTTTATTTTTATCAATTATAAAAGTTTCTGGTACACCATAAGCTCCAAACTCAACACTCAAAGTGCCGTCACTATCAATTATAGTTTGAAAATAAGGGTTTCCAAGTTCATTAATAAACTTTTTAGCATTATTTAAGTTGTCTCTATAATTAATTCCAATTAATTTAATAGACTGATTTTTACTTAATTCCATTAATAATGGGTGTTCCACTCTACAAGGAGCACACCATGAGGCCCAAACATTTACGATGTAAAAAGTATCTTCTTGAAAAATTATTTTAGAATTAAGATAAGCACTTGAATTTAAATCTTTTGCTTCAAAAATAGGTATATTTTTTTTATTAATATTTTTAGGACTATAAATACTTGAGTTATTTAATCCTTTATAAAAAATAACAAAGCAAAAGACTAAAAAAAAACTTATAGCGAATAGGTTAATCTTATTTTTCATATCTTATTTTAAATAAACTTATTAATCCACCGAGACCTAATAGTAGAACTGAAATCCAAATCCAAATCATAAATGGCTTTATTTGATATCTAATATTAAAATATTCATTTCCTTTTACAAGATTCATTACTAAAAACTTATCTTCTAATAGTGTTGTTTTGATATCTGCTTCACTGGTAATAATTACAGGTTGATTATAGATTCTAATCTCAGGTTTCAATTCAATAATTTTTCCATTTTCATCTTTTATTTCAAAGTAAGCAATAATGGAGTTATAATTATTTTTTTTATTTTCTTCAATTTTCTTAAAAAAAATTTCACCTCTACTGTAACTATACTTTTCTCCAATTTTTATATTAGTGATAATTTCTGAGGATAAAATATTGTTAAATAGAATGCTTAATATCAATAAGCTAAAACCAAAGTGTGCTACTGTTTGAGAAATATTGTTAAATTTTTTAATAAATAACTCTTTTAAAGTTGTAAAAAATAAAAAAAAAGCAGCTGAAATTAAAACTGTATAAAATAGTAGGTCAGTTGTTAAATTTTTAATTATAAAAAATGTTAACATTACAGAAATTATAAAAGTAACAATTAGTGACCTTTTATTTTCAATTTTTGATTTAATCCATTTAAGTCTTGGTCCAAGAGACATAAATAATAAAAATGGTATTAAGAAGGGCACTATTAATTTTTGATAAAAAGGAGGACCTACTGAGATTTTTTCACTAGATATTACATCTAGAAAAATTGGATAAACCGTACCAATTAAAACAACAGCTAAAAAATACATCATAAACCAATTATTTATTAAGATAGAAGTTTCTCTACTAAGCCAAAAAAAATTATTTAATTTTTTACTATTTTCTTTGTGAAATAAAAAAAATATTCCTAAAGATAAAATGATTAAAATAAATAAAAATATTAATATAAAAATCCCTCTTGCAGGGTCGTTTGCAAATGTATGTACAGAATTTAATATTCCAGATCTAACCAAAAATGTTCCGCACATACTTAGAGTAAATGTTGTAATAGACAATATAACCACCCAAGATGTTAGTGCGGCTCTTTTTTCTAACACTATAATGCAATGTAATAATGCTGTTAATGTTAGCCATGGCATTAACGAGACATTTTCAACTGGATCCCAAAACCAAAAACCTCCCCATCCTAATTCATAATAAGCCCAAATTGATCCAAGCATAATTCCTATGGTTAAAAAAATCCAAGAAACCAAAACCCATTTTTTAATATGCTGGCCCCATTCTTTTGATACATAACTTTGTGTAACTGCAGCAAGTGATGAAGAAAATATTATTGATGTCCCAACATAACCTAAATATAAAATTGGGGGATGAATTGCTAAAGCTGGATCTTGTAAAATTGGATTAAGACCAAGGCCTTCAGAAGGAATTGGAAATAGATAATTAAATGGGTTTGATGTTGTTAGTATAAATAAAAAGAATCCAATAATTATTATTTGCTGAAATAATAAAGTTAGAATTCTATATTTTTTAGGCTGTTCTTTCGATTTAATTAAAAATAAAAAAATAAATAAAGTTAATACTAATAACCATAATAATAAACTTCCTTCATGATTTCCCCATGTTCCTGAAATTTTATAAAATAATGGTTTAGTAGTATGTGAGTTATTAAAGACTGTCTCATTACTGAAGTCTGATTTTATAAAAGATAAAACTAAACTTAAAAAGCCAACAATTACAAATACTAACTGAAGAAAGGTTAAAGATAATATGTCTTGGCTAATCTGCTTACTGCCCCTATTAAAATCTTTAATTGAAACACCACAAAGTAAAACTGAAAGCAATAATCCTAAAATTAAAGAATAATAACCTATCTGATTAGCCAGCAATTTATTTATCTCCTATAGCTTTTTTAATTTCTGGGGGCATGTAATTTTCATCATGTTTTGCTAAAATTTTAGTAGCTAAAAAATAATTCTTATCCTTTAAAAAACCTTCAGCAACAACACCTTTTCCCTCAGCAAATAAATTTGGAACAGCTCCTGAATAAATAACATTAATCTCATTCTTAAAATCAGTAATGATAAAATTAACTTCATTAGAATTTATAGAAACTGATTGTTCTTTAACCATTCCTCCCACTCTTATTTTATTTTTGTTCAGTTCTACTAAAGACTTTATTTCAGACGGCGATTGAAAATATACAACATTTTCTTTTAATGACTGTAAAATTAAAAAAACTATTAAAATTGTTGAGACTAAAATTAATACTAGGAATAAAAATCGTAATTTAACTTTTTTACCATACATGGTTTATTGGTTAAATATTTGATATATTGGATAATATTTCTCTATTAATATTTTGTGATCTTGCAGTTCTAGCTTTCTCTATATTTAGAGAACTAAATTTAGAGGCAAATCTTCTTTGCTCCTTTGAAAGTTGTAATTTAGTTACAAAATATAAAGTTGTAAAACTAATCAATGTAAATGAAAAAGCTGACCATACGTAAG
Organism: uncultured Candidatus Pelagibacter sp.; assembly: GCA_905616455.1. The sequence goes on from CAJQSW010000010.1 coordinate 10,571, forward strand.
TCCCATATCCATTCATTGAAATTATTTCATTTATCATAATCTATCTAATCCTTTATTTTTTACTTTTATCAGTTCAGTATTATATTTCATCAAAAAAATGAGCAGTGAAAAAAGGGCAAATGCCGCAGTCATAATGCCTAAAGGGATTAACATTGAAGCATGAATTGCTATGTTCGTGGATAAAATATTAATTGAAGCTGGTTGATGTAGTGTATTCCACCAATCAACAGAAAATTTAATAATTGGAACATTTATTGCTCCTAAAATTGCAATCAAGGAAGTAACTTTTATTACTTGATCTTTATTTTCATAAATTCGCCAAGCCAATAGATACATTCCATAAAATAAAGCTAAAATTAACATAGAAGTTATTCTTGCATCCCAAGCCCACCAAGTACCCCAGGTAGGTTTGCCCCAAATTGATCCTGTAACTAATGCAATGATATTAAAAACAAATCCAGAGGGTGCTAAACTTTTTGCAATTAAAGCAAAATTTTTATTTTTAAACATAAAACTTCCAACAGACAATAATGCTAGACTTGAAAATATTCCAAGTGATATCCATGCAGCTGGAACATGTACATACATAATTCTAACTGCATCACTTTGTTTGTAGTCTTCTGGAGATAAAACGAGTGCTTCAGTTAAGCCAATTGTTAAAACAACAATAAATAAAAATAATACATACTTTGGGGCCTTAGATGTAATTGCAAAAATTTTATTAGGCTCAAAAGATTTAAACATATTTATATTATATATATTAAAAAAAGATAATTTAATTTTTATTATGGAAAGTCATTCTGATCAAGAATGTAGAGGGAGTAATAATGATAAAAATCTTATTTTACACTCCTGATCAGAACAAGCTTATAAATAACAACTATATATGTCCAAGGTTTGAATTAATTGTGTTTGAAAAAAGAATTAATTAGAAGGCTTAAAGTAGCTAGAACCTTTTCTGCCTGAAAAAATCTCTTCAATTAAAGGGTGTTTAATAGGGTCTTCTGAATCATCCATAAGCAGGTTTTGTTCAGAAACATAAGCTTCATAAGTAATCTCATCATTTTCTGCAAGCAAATGATAAAAAGGCTGGTCTTTTCTAGGTCGGACATTTTTAGGAATAGACTGATACCATTCCTCAGAATTATTAAATTCGAAATCTACATCATAAATCACACCTCTAAACTCAAAGTGTTTATGCTTTACAATATCTCCTATCGAAAATTTTGCTTTTTGAATTGCCATAGCTATTAATATGGAGGTTAAAAAATAAAAATCAATAAAAAAAATATAAATGTTTTTTTATTATGTTAATATCTGTCAAATGAATAAATCATTTCTTAAATTTGCCACAGACTTTGGGCCTTTAGCCATATTTTTTTATTATTATTATAATAGTGATAAAAATTTAACAGTTGCAATTCCTCCACTTATAGTTGCAACTTTAATTGCACTAGTTGTTGTTTGGTTTTTTGAAAAAAGAATTCCAATGATGCCATTAATAAGTGGCATCTTAATTACACTCTTTGGTGGTCTTACAATTTATTTTAATGATCCAATTTTTCTTTATGTAAAACCAACAATCATAAATATTTTATTTGCTCTTGCTTTGTTTTTTGGAAAATATTTTACAAATGAGCCTGTTCTTAAAAAGATTATGGGTAAATCAATTGCTCTGACTGATATTGGTTGGGAATTATTAAATAAAAGATGGATGTATTTTTTCTTTGGTCTTGCGATCTTAAATGAATGTGTATGGAGAACACAAACTGAAGAGTTCTGGGTTAACTTTAAAGTATGGGGAATGTTACCAATAACACTAGTATTTACTGGCTTTCAAATATCACTAATTAATAAACACAAGATTGATGAATAAAAATCTAAAACTTGTCATTAATAATCCATATAAACAAATAGAAGAAAGACAGTTTTTTGAAAAAAATGAACTTAAGGTTATTTTAGACCTATATGCAAAAATGGTCTCAGAAGGATCATGGAAGGATTATGGTTTAAATATTTCTAGCAGGCAAGTGAGTTTTAGTGTTTTTAAGAATGCTGCAGAGAATGCTCTATATAAAATTTGCAAAAACTTTAAGCCAAGTAATAAAAACCTAAAATATTTGATCACAGATTCTAATGGTAAAGTTTTAAAGAATTCTTTTGATTTAGAAATTTTACTTAAGAATACTAATTGGAAAAACCTTAAAAAATAAAAAGACTAACGTCTTTGTCCAAATAACCTTAACAACATTATAAATAAATTTATAAAGTCTAGGTAAAGAGTTAAAGCACCCATTACAGCTTTTTTACCCATCAATTCACCTGTGTCGCTTGCTGCATACATGTTTTTAATTTTTTGAGTATCATAAGCGGTAAGGCCTACAAAAATTAGAACACCTAAAATAGAAATCACAAAATCCATCATCGTAGATTTCATAAACATATTAACGACTGATGCTACAATAATTCCAATTAAACCCATCATTAAGAAAGATCCTAATTTTGTAAGATCTCTTTTAGTTGTGTAGCCATACAGACTCATTGCACCAAAAGTGATCGAAGTAATAAAGAACACTCTAGTAATACTGGCACCAGTATAAGTTAAAAATATTGAAGATAATGAAATTCCCATTAAAGAAGCGAAAACCCAAAAAGTTGTTTGAGCGGTAGATGCTGCCATTTTATTAATTTTAGCACTCATATAAAAAACAACTCCAAGAGGCGCAAGCATTACAATCCATTTAAAACCAGAAAGAAAAATTGTATTTCCTAGGCTTGTTAGGGCGACAATAGATCCGTTAGCATCTGTTACTACAGAAAGTTTAAAAAATATTAGAGATACAAGTCCTGTTAACAAAATACCAGAGGCCATGTAATTGTAGACTTTTAACATATAGGCTCTTAAACCCTCATCCATTACTACTGTTGATTGTTGGGCTTCTTTAACTTTGTTTAATAAGTTTTGTTTATTGAATATCATGACTTACATATAATAGCCTTTTACTATTATTTCAAGATGTCTTAATAAGGTTAAAATAATTATGAATTACAAAAAACTAGGAAATACTGATTTAAAAGTAAGTACTATTTGTTTAGGCACTATGACCTGGGGTGAACAAAACACTCAAGAAGAGGGTTTTGAGCAGATGGACTACGCCTTAGATCAAGGTGTAAATTTTTGGGACACTGCAGAAATATATTCAGTTCCACCAAGAGAAGAAACTTATGGTGATACTGAAGTCATTATTGGAAACTGGTTTGACAAAACAAAAAAGAGAGACAAGGTTATCTTGGCCTCTAAAGTTTGTGGTCCAGCAAGAGAGTACGTTAGAGGTGGTGGAAATCATTTTGGAGAAAAAAATATTACAGAAGCATTAGAGGGAAGTTTAAAAAGATTAAAAACTGATTACATTGATTTATATCAACTTCATTGGCCAGAGAGAAAAACAAATTTTTTTGGTAAACTAGGATATGAACATAATGATAGTAACGAGTGGACTAGGTTTGAAGATATTTTAGGAAATTTGAAAAGACTTATTGATCAAGGAAAAATTAAGCATGTTGGTGTATCCAACGAGACTCCTTGGGGACTATCTAAATATTTAGAGCTTTCAAAAGAAAAAGCACTTCCAAGAATGCTTTCTGTTCAGAACCCTTACAATTTATTGAACAGAACTTATGAAATAGGACTAGCGGAAATATCAATAAGGGAACAAGCGGGGTTACTGGCCTACTCTCCTCTAGCATGTGGATATTTATCAGGAAAATATAGAAACAAACAATTGCCAAAAGATTCTAGAATGGAAAGAGATGGTGATTTTTGGACTAGGTATGCAAAACCTAACACTGATAAAGCAGTTCAAACATATTATGAAATAGCCAAAAAACATAACCTTGATTTAACTCAGATGTCTTTAAAATTTTTAGAAATTCAGCCTTTTGTGACGTCAGTTATTATTGGTGCTACGACAATGGAGCAGTTGAAAACAAATATAGAAAGTGTAAATATAAATTTAACCGAAGATATAATTACAGAAATAAATGATGTACAAAAAATTTACCCTAACCCATGTCCATAATTAAAAAATTTATATTTATAATATTCTTAAGTGTTTTTACTAATCAAGTTAACGCTGAAGAAGTAAAAAAAATGGGCAAACATAAAGATTGGGAAACTTACGTTATAAAAAGTGATACCGGAAAAGTTTGTTTTGCCCAATCTATACCTGTTATACAATCACCCAAATCTAGCCTAAGAGATTCAAGATTATTTATAAGCTTTAGACCTGGGGAAAAAATTGCTAATGAAATAAGTATTACTGCTGGCTATGAATTTAATAAAAAGAATATGGTAACAGCAGTTTCTGGAAAAAATAAATACATATTTGATCTTTTGCAAGATAGTTTTGCTTGGATGACTAGTAATAAATCAGAGAAAAAAATGATTAGGATAATGAAAAAAGGATCTAGAATAATGATTACAGGATACAATCAAAATGGATCTCAAACCAAAGATCACTATTCATTATTAGGCTTTACCAAAGCATACAATGCTACTAGAGCAAACTGCAGCTAGATAAATGAAATCTAAAAAGAAAATTGTACTCGCCTATTCTGGTGGGTTAGACACATCTATTATTTTAAAATGGCTCCAGGAAAATTATGATGCAGAGGTTGTTTGTTATACTGCTGATGTAGGTCAAGAAATTGATAGAAAAAAAATTATAAAAAATGCAAAAAAGCTAGGTGTTAAAAATATTATTATTGAAGACTTAAAAGACGTTTTTGTAAAAGATTATATTTTTCCAATGCTTAGAGGACACGCAATTTATGAAGGTGTTTATTTATTGGGTACATCAATTGCAAGACCATTAATTGCAAAACGTCAAATTGCTGTTGCTAAAAAATTTGGTGCTTATGCTGTTTCTCATGGCTCAACTGGAAAGGGGAATGACCAAGTAAGATTTGAGTTAGGCTATCATTACTTTGGTCCAAAAGTTAAAATTATTGCACCATGGAGAATTTGGAAATTAAATTCTAGAACAGATTTAATTAAATATGCTAAAAAAAATAACATTCCAATTCCAACAGACAAAAAAGGTGCTCCTCCTTTTTCTATTGATGATAATTTATATCACACATCAACTGAAGGTAAGGTTTTAGAAAACCCAAAAAATTCAGCTCCGGAGTTTCTTTTTCAAAGAACGGTATCTCCTGAAAAAGCACCTAACAAAGCTTCATTTGTAACCATAGGATTTAAAAATGGAGACCCTATAACTGTTAATGGTAATAAATTATCACCTGGAAACTTATTAAAAAAACTTAATGAAGCTGCTGGCAAAAATGGAATAGGTAGAGTTGATTTGGTTGAGAACAGATTTATCGGAATTAAGTCTAGAGGTGTTTATGAAACACCTGGTGGAACATTATTGATGTCTGCTCATAGAGCAATTGAGTCTGTTACTTTAGATAAAGAAACTATGCATAAAAAAGATGAAATTATGCCAAAATATGCTGAACTTATTTACAATGGTTATTGGTATTCAAAAGCAAGATTTAAACTTCAAAAGATAGTAGATCTCAAAAAAAATAAGGTAAATGGCTCTGTTAAACTTAAATTGTACAAAGGTAATATCACTATAATGTCCAGACAAACAAAAAGTGCTGCCTACTCGATGAAAAAAGTTTCCTTTGAAGAAAACAAAACTTTTAATAAATCGAATGTAGAAAAATTTATTAGCTTCCATAAAAAACAATTAAGATAATTTAATATGAAATTTAAAGATTCAAGAGCCGAGGCTGTTGTAGAATTAAATCAATTTATTGAAAATAATCTTTTAGAATATTCTAAATTAAGAAATTTTGATTTTGGCCCTCAAAAAAGAAGTAACACTTCATGCCTATCACCCTATGTAACTCATGGTTTAATTAATGAGGTGGAGATTATTAATAGATCATTAAAAAGATTTTCATTTGTAAAAAATGAAAAGTTTATTCAGGAGGTGTTGTGGCGGGTTTATTGGAAAGGATGGCTTGAATTAAGACCTAATGTCTGGACAGACTACTTGGAAGAATTAAAAGATATTAAAGAAAACTTTAGAAATAATAAAGATTACCTAGACGCTATAGAGGGAAAAACGAATATTGAATGTTTTAATGAATGGGTCAATGAACTTAAAGAATTTAACTATCTTCATAATCATACAAGAATGTGGTTTGCTAGTATTTGGATTTTTACATTAAATTTACCCTGGCAACTAGGTGCAGAATTTTTTATGAAACATCTCTTTGACGGAGATGCTGCTTCTAATACTTTAGGTTGGAGATGGGTTGCTGGAATTCAAACACAAGGGAAAAATTATTTAGCTACAGAATGGAATATAAAAAAATTTACTAATAATAGATTTCAAAATATTAAAATAAATGAAGAAGCTGCTCCAAAGATTGCTAAAAAAATCTACTCCATTGCAGAAAAAAGCTTTACTAACCCTCATTTATTAGAAGACAAAATGTTATTAGTATTTGATAACAATCTTTCAATAGAGTTCAATGATTTTAAAGGTCACAACTTTAAAAAAATCTTAATAATTTCAAATACAAATGAAACACGACAGATTCAATTAAGTGAAAATACGCTAAATTTTAAAACTCTTTTAATTAACGACCAATTAAACAGGCTTAAAGAAAAATCAATTGCAGCAGAAATAATTAAAATTGATAAACTTAAGAATATTAAAGAACCAGTCTATGCACTTTATCCAACTATAGGAGAGAATTTAGATTACTTACAACTTAATGAATTAAAGAATATAGAATTTATTTATCGTGAAATAGATCAATTTTCATGGCAGTTTTGTAATAAAGGTTTTTTTAATTTTAAAAACTATATACCTAAGATAGTTACAAAGTTTAATTAAAGAATGATTATAAAAGTATTTGCAGATACGATTTGTGGTTGGTGTTTTATTGGTCAGACAAAACTAAATAGAGCTCTAAAAAATTTTCCTGAGACTAAGTTTGAAATAAAGCATATTCCATTTCAATTAAATCCAGATATGCCAAATGAGGGAATTGAAAGAGATCAATATTTAAAAGTTAAATTTGGTGGAAAAGAATTTGCTCAACCAATGTATGATCGTATGACCGAAGAAGCTAACAAAGAAGATCTTAATTTTAATCTGAATAATATTAATAAAACACCTAATACAGTACTTTCTCACCTATTGATCAAATTAGCAGAACAGACAAACGTACAAAATCAGGTTAAAGAAAAAATATATCACTCATACTTTGTTGAAGGTCTTGATATTGGAAATAAAGAAATTTTGATTAATATTGCAACAGAATTTAATATTAAAGAAATTGAGGTAAATAATTTTTTCAATCCAGAAAATGTTGAAAAAGTTAATTCTTATATTGGTATTGCAAAAGAAAAAGAAATTAATGGTGTCCCCTTCTTTGAAATTGGAAAGGATATTGTATCAGGTGCTCAAAGTTCTAAAAACTTAGAAAATATAATAAAGGCCAACTTAGAGCAATAAGATGGACAAATAGACCTTTGTTTTAGTCTTAAAAACAATTAAAATAGTCTCATGAATTCATTAAAAAATTGGATGATAGATAGTGCCAACATCTTATTTGATGATAGCAAAAATGATTTAAGAGCACTACCAAGATCAGTAAGGTTACAAATTCTATTGGTTTTAAGTTTTGTTTGGACTACTGTTTTCAGTCTTTATATATTTTCTTATTCAACCTTTGCCTTTGGTTGGGCTGGTCTCTACGTTGCACACGTAGGCTTGATATTTGCGGTATATATGACCTTCAAACAATTCCATAAAGCTGAAGAAAAATCTAATAGTGTATTTCAAACAAAAAATTTTGATCCTTTTAAGATAATGGTAATAGTTTTTGTAATTGTGTTTATCTTTATATTTTCTAAAGGAATAGAGGTTTTAACGAGTCCTAATCCTAACTCTTATTCAATTCCTTATGACGGGCCCTCTAAATCAGTATTTGAAAAATGGCTACCTTTTAGTAAGGTAAAATAATGGAAAAAATTGCTAAAACTTTACAGCTAGTATTATTAAGTATTATTTTAATTAGCACAGTAATAGCTGTTGTTATGGAAATTAAGAATATGTTTCTAAATCAATCTGTGATGTTAGCTGACCTTCTACTGATGTTTCTATACTTAGAGGTATTGGCAATGGTTAGAGTTTTTTGGTCTCAACAATCAATCAGTATTACTTTACCTCTTTTAATTGCTATCACTGCATTAGCACGGTTTATTATATTGCAAGGAAAAGAAATGGACCCTTCTGCATTAGTTTATGAGGCGGTTGCAATTGTCTTAATAGCATCCGCTATAGTTATTTTAAGACTAAGACACAGTGACAAGCTAGGTCTTAAAAAAAGAAAAAAATAAATATTATTTAGAAATAATTTTATCTCTAAAATTTGAGTATAGAATTCTAGAGTAGTCGTTCATGCTTTGCATATTATCTTTTGCAGCTTGATCAAATGTATCTAAAGCACCCTCACCTAATTGATCTTCTAGAGCCTGCTTATATTCTGGAACACAGCCCCATTCATTAACTGTTGTATCCTTAATTTCTATATGAAATTGAATTCCATAAGCATGATTTTGATATTTAAAAATCTGATATTTAGTGACTGGAGATGAAGCTAAAATTGTTACATCTTTATTACTATCAAGACCATCAACCTCAAAAGAATGCCATTGTAAACTTTTAATTTTTTCTGGGAAAGAGGAGAATAGAATATCATTTTCTTTTTCTTTAGAAAAATTTATATCCATCATTCCAATTTCTGGTGTTTTAGATTGGACAACCTTACCACCCACAACTGCACCCAACAACTGACAACCTAGACAAAATCCTAAATAGGGTTTTTTAAGACTAACAACAAACTCTTTAATCTTTTTTTTTTCATCAACTAACCAAGGATATTTTTTTTCCATATGAGTATCCATAGGACCCCCCATACAAAACATGCCATCAAACTTTGATAGATCACTTGGTATCTTCTCACCCTCATCTAATTCAATGGTGGTCAAATTAACATTATCAGCCAACATTAAATCTTTGATATAACCCGGATCTTCAATTTTGATATGTTGTAAGACAATTATATTCATTACTAAATTTATACTAATTTAGAATGCCCTCTAGAACAATATCTTAAGCTAAAAAAGTTTTTAGTCCGTCTAAAATATATTGAACACTTAGCCCTGCTAGAATGATTGCTATTACTCTTGAAATTACACTAATTATTTTTTTATTAATTATTTTTGAGGATTTTGAAGCTATAAAAAAGATCGTAAAAGTTAAAAGTAAAACTAAAACTAAAGCTAATATTCCTACAGCTTGATTTGTGAAGTTATTACCTATGTCTGAAACAGAAACAATAACAGAGGTAATTCCAGCTGGTCCAGCTATTAGTGGTGTTGCTAAAGGAAATACACTTACTCTTTCTGAATTATATTCAAGGTCATCTTCTTTTCTTTGTTGTCTCTTATCAAACAGCATCTCCATAGAAATTAAAAATAAAATAATCCCACCTGCAATTGTAAAGGCTGGAAACGATATGTTTAAATAACTTAGTAAAGAGCTTCCTACTATGGCAAAAAATAATAGTATGACAGCTGCAATTGTTGTTGCACTTAAAGCCGTTTTAATCTTATCTTTAGTTTCCATGTGTTGAGTAACAATTAAAAATAATGGAGTTGTTCCTAATGGATCAATAACAATAAAATATAAGAAAAAAGTTTGAATAAATATTTCAAGCATTTAAGTACTTAACACAATCAGTACAATTAACTAAGTAAATAAAAAATAACCAAATACCTACTAACTTTTCCAATTGTTACTAAGATTAAAAATTCTATAAACTTAACCCTAAGTAAACCTGCAGCTAAAGTTAAAGGGTCTCCAATAATTGGTACCCAAGCAAACAACAGGGACCATCTTCCAAATTTATTAAACCACTTAGAAGATTTTTCTATTTGTTTGTCTTTAAAAGGAAACCATTTTTTTGCTGAAAGATTGCTTGAATAAAAACCTAAAATCCAATTAACAACTGATCCCAAAATATTTCCCAAACTTGCAACTGCTAATAACAATAAATTATCGTAACTAGATGTTGCCATCAAGCCAGCCAGTGTTAGTTCAGATGAAAATGGTAGGATAGTTGCTGCTAAAAAGGATATTATAAATAAAGATAAATAAATCATCCAGAACACTTCTTGGAACAATATTTAACCTTATCCCAATTTAGCTTCCACTTTTTTCGCCATGTAAAAGGTCTCTTACAAGTAATACAAATTTTTGAGGGTAAGTTTTCTTTTTTCACTAATTTGTATTTTGCCTAATAAATTTATCTGCTTCAGATAAAATTAATTGTTTTCTCTCATCTTTCATCTTATCAAAAACATACACCATCATTGAAAGTCTTGGATTTTTAATAAAAAATTCTCTGTTTCGATCAATAAACCTCCAATACAATCCATCCATCGTATTACACCAGTCTCCCTTTTTAAAATCCATCATCTTCAAAATATAACTTGATCCACAAATATAGGGTTTAGTTGCATATATTCCTCCATCACTAAACAAGCCCATTCCATAAACATTTGGAACCATTACCCAGTCAGAAGAATCTACAAACATTTCCATAAACCACTTGTAAACATAAACTGGTTTCACCTCACAAAGGTTCATTATGTTTGATAAAATCATTAATCTTTCAATATGGTGAGACCACCCATATTTTAAAGCATTATTAATTGCATAATCTAGTGGTGGCAAACCAGTATTGCCCTCATACCATGAAGACTTCATCTTTCTATTTTGTTTAAAG
>CAJQSW010000011.1 GCA_905616455.1 uncultured Candidatus Pelagibacter sp.
TTCAACACTGGATATGTTTAGACTATGCAGGCCAAGTAAGGTGGTAATCTCACCTAATTTTCCAGGTTTATCAGGTAAAGAAATCCATAAAGTGGTATTATATTTTTTTACTCTTTGAGCTTTTTCTTCTCCTTTTTTATACCAATACTTTCTAATTGCTGACCTTGCTTTTCCTGTTTTTGTAACGGGTATCCAATGTAATGAAGGTGATTTATTTTTTGATGTTATGATATCTACTACATCACCATTATAAAGTATGCTTTGTAACTCACTATCATTACCATTAATCTTACAAGCTATAGTACTATTGCCAATTTTAGTGTGCACTGCATATGCAAAATCAATTGCTGTCGCATCTTTTGGTAATTTTATTACAGCTCCCTTTGGGGTAAAACAAAAAACGTTCTCCTGAAACATTTGTAGTTTAGTATACTCATAAGAGTGTTCTGGGTTTTCATTCTTATCAATAATCTCAACTAAATCAGCAAGCCAGTCATACTCTTTCCAAGTTAATGAGTTGAATTTTTCAGAAGATTTATATTTCCAATGAGAGGCTATACCTCTTTCAGCAAATTCATGCATTTGCATTGTTCTAAGTTGAATTTCAATCGGTCTTCTATTTGGGCCTATAATTGAAGTATGCAAAGATTGGTATTTATTAATCTTAGGAGAAGAAATGTAGTCTTTAAATTTTCCAGGTATACAATTCCATTCATTATGAAATATGCCTAGAGCTTTGTAACAATCTTCAACATTACCAAGTATTACTCTAAATCCAATAATATCTGAAATTTGTTCTAACGATATTCTTTTTTTTTGAACTTTTCTCCAAATAGAAAAAGGTGTTTTTTCTCTACCAATAATTTCTGCATTTATTTTATGCTCATTTAATAATTCACTGAATTGTAATGAGATTGAGTTAAAACTATTTACATTATCATCTTTAATACTATCCAATCTTTTTTTTATAAGCTCTCTTGCTTTATTATTTAAAACTTTAAAAGATAAATCTTCTAACTCGTCTCTAATACTGTGCATACCCATTCTGTCAGCTAATGGAGCATAAATTTCCATAGTTTCTTTTGCAATACGTTCTTTTTTTTCAATTTTTGAAATTGCATCTATTGTTCTCATGTTATGTAACCGATCAGCAATTTTAACTAGTAGGACTCTAATATCTTTTGAGGTTGCTAAAATTAATTTTCTAAAATTTTCTGCTTTTGAAGCTGATGAGATCTGATTTTCAAAAACTGATATTTTTGTTACACCATCCACCAAGTCTGCAACCTCCTGCCCAAACTCATTCTTTATAGTTTCATAGGTGGCATGGGTATCTTCTATTGTATCATGAAGTAGTCCAGTTGCTATAGTTGCACTATCTAGTTTTAGTTCAGTTAATATGCTGGCCACTGCGATAGGATGATTTGAATATGGGTCACCAGAATCACGTTTTTGATTTTTATGTGCTTTAATAGCAAAATTATAAGCTTTATTCAGTTTTTCAGGATTTAAAAATCTATTGTACGATTTAACTTTATTTATTAATTCTTCAGAATTAAGCATGGTTGATTATAACATCAATTTATATTTGTTTAATAGATCTTAAGTCTTTGACCGGTAATGAGTTGATCAAATTAACTATATTAATCCTTGATTTTGGATGTTTCCATGATTTATCTACTTCAAATAAGGGTAACAATACAAAATTTCTTTCATTCATACGAGGGTGTGGCAAAATTAGTTTATTCTTTTTTTCTATTAATATTTTTTTATCATAATCAATAATGTCAATATCACATGTTCTTGGTGCATTTTTTTTCAACCTAACTCGTCCCAATTTTAATTCTATCAAATTACAAGTTTTTAATAATTCAAGTGGTTCTAAACTAGTTTTTATTTTAATAACAATATTGATATAGTTTGGCATGGAAGCATCTGGCCAAGACTCAGATATATAATTAGATGAACACTTTAAGATTTTGATTTTATATTTTTCTAATTCGAATTTAGTTAT
>CAJQSW010000012.1 GCA_905616455.1 uncultured Candidatus Pelagibacter sp.
AACTGATTTTAAAACAGAAGTAATAGCTGGTGTAACTACATTTTTGACAATGGCTTACATTATGTTTTTGAATCCATTTATACTATCAGGTGAATTTGCTGGACCAGAAAAAGGTTTCTTTGATTTTGGAGCGGTATTCACGGCGACAATTGTTGCGACAGCACTTGCTTGTTTCATAATGGCATTTTATGGGAAAACATGGCCAATAGGTTTGGCTCCTGGTATGGGGATTAATGCCTTTGTTGCATTTGGCGTCGTTGGTGGAATGGGTTACACACCACAAGCAGCATTAGGTGCGGTATTAGTCGCTGGTGTTTTATTCTTAATTATTTCATTAACACCTATTAGAGCTTGGTTAATTAATTCTATTCCAAAAAGTTTAAAACTTGGGATTGGTGCTGGCATCGGATTATTTTTAGCTATTATTGGTTTGGAAATTATGGGTGTTGTTGCTGACCATCCTGTTACTTTAGTAACTATTGGTGATATGAAAAATCCTTTAATTTTACTTGCCTGTCTTGCTTTTGTTTCAATGATAGTTATGGAAAAATTAAACATAAAAGGAAATATAATCATTGGAATAGTTGTATTTAGTATTATTGCTTGGGCAACTGGACTTGCAAAATTTAATGGAGTTGTCGGAAGTATTCCTCCGATGACCTATTTATTTGATTTTGACCTAACGGCAGCATTTACAGCTGGAATGTCCACAGTAATATTTACATTATTATTTATAGACTTTTTTGATACCGCAGGAACTTTAACTTCAGTAGCAAATGTTGCTGGAAAAGTTGATAAAGATGGAAAAGTTAAAGATATTGAAAAAGCAATGATGGCTGACAGTGTTGGAACTGTAGCTGGTGCATTAATGGGTACAACAACTGTAACTAGTTATGTTGAATCTGGCGCTGGTGTAAAAGCAGGCGGAAGAACAGGAATGACTTCTTTGACTATTGGAGTTTTATTTCTAGCCTGTTTATTTCTTTCACCTTTAGCAACAAGCCTCCCAAAAGAAATTGATGGAGCTGCACTTTTGTATGTTTCAGTTTTATTTGTAAGAAACATTGTTGATATTGAGTGGAATGATATTGGAGAATCTGCTCCAGCTATACTCGCAATGATTGCTATGCCATTAACTTATAGTATCAGCAATGGTATTGCTTTAGCATTTATTTCTTATGCTTTAATCAGATTGTTTACTGGTAAATTTTCAAGCACTTCACCAGCAATATGGGTAATTGCGATACTTAGTGCTGTAAGTTTTGCAGTTGCTTAAAAATAACTTTATAGGGCTGGATTAAAACTCTAGCCCTATTTGTTTCTCTTAATTAATTCTTCCATAGATAATTCTTCGTAATGTTCTGTTGGCTGCACAATCCATGGATCTGAGTCTAATTTAACTGGGCAAAAATCCGGCTCAAATGTAGATGATTTTTTTTTCCACAAACACGCTGTTTTAACTTCATTTATATAATTTTTTGTTGGTTCATATTTCTTTAACCACTCTATACTTTTATTTAAAGTTAACCCAGTATCAGATAAGTCATCCACTAATAGCACTTTATCAAAATCTTTATTTTCAGCTAAAGAACTAATTTCTCTTGCAAACATCAATTGACCTTGCTTATCTTCCATACCCACTCCAGAATAACTTTGAATAACTATATATGCGATTGGCAATTTTAGAACTCTAGAAAGAATATCCAATATAGGAGCTGCACCCCTCATAATACCAACTAGTACTGTTGGTTTATAGTTATTATGGATTTCTATTGCTAGTTTCTCAACAATTTTTGTATATTCATCAAATGTGATAATTAATTTATCTGCCATAAAATTTATTATCATATAAATATAAATAAAAAAGAATAAAAATTATGAAAATATTTGATTGCTGCATGTATTTTGATGAAGATGTGGTTTTAGACGTAAGGCTTAATTTTTTAGATAAATTTGTTGATAAATTTGTAATAATTGAATCTGAATATAATCATAAAGGGGAAAAGAGAATCCCTTTATTTAACATAAATAAATTCAAAAAATTTAAAAATAAAATTAGATATATTTTAACAAGCGATATTCCTCCAGGTATAGAAAAAATAAACAAAGAAGATAAACAAAATGAAATATATAGAAAATCAATATTCAATGCGTGGAAAAGAGAGAACCTTCAAAGAAATCAAATTCAAAGAGGACTAACAGAAGCAAATGAAGAAGACTGGGTTATTATCTCAGATCTAGATGAAATACCTAATTTATCAGAAGTTGATTTAAAAAATACTCAAGATAACCTAATATTTTTTAAACAAAACATGATGTATTACAAATTTAATTTAAAGTTAGAGGATTATATTTGGGTTGGAAGCAAAGCATGTAAAATGAAAAACTTGGAGTCTCCACAGTGGCTAAGAGATATAAAAGATAGAAAGTATAGCTGGTGGAGAATTGATACATTTTTTTCTAAGAGAAAATATAATAATATTTCATTTGTAGAAAATGGTGGTTGGCATTTTTCTTACTTAAAAAATCCAAAAGATATTGAAAAAAAGCTTAAATCATATCTTCATCATATAGATTATGATTTAAATCCTGTTGGTGAAAAAGGTATTCAGGATATGATTAATAATAAGAAAACAATTTATAATATAAAAGCTGACCAAAAAGAAAATAAATTTGATGGGACAAATAAATTAAATAAAATTAATATTAATTTACTACCATCTTATATTTTAGAAAATAAAGATAAACTTAAAGATTGGATTGAAGAATAATGAAGGGATATTGGATAGCACTATATAGAAAGATTGATAGTGTTGAAAATTTAAAAGATTATTCTTCTAAGGTAACTCCTATCATAAAAAGTTTTGGTGGGAAGCCGCTAGTTAGAGGTGGAGAATACCAAAATCTAGAGGGTGAAGATTTTTCAAGAACTGTAATTTGGGAATTTCCGAATTATGAAACTGCCCTAGAGTGTCATGAATCAAAAGAATACCAGGATGGATGGGCATTAGCCAAAGATACCACTGAAAGAAATTTGCAGATTATTCAAGGTTTTAATACTGAATAGGTTCTGGATCTATACTTCTCCATAAATACCAAGTTGCAACTGAACAATATGGAGTAAATCTTTTATTTAATAATTTTACAAATGATTCTGGGGGGTGATATCTTTTTTTATAATTTTTTGAAATCCCTCTCAAAAGACCGATATCTTGTATGGGCCAAATATTTGATCTGTTATATGTGAACAATAAGATCATTTCAGCTGACCATCTACCAATTTGTCTTAGTTGAGATAGGTAAATAATCGCTTCTTCATCCGACATTTTGGGAATTAATCTAGGGTTAAATGATTTATCTAAAGTTTGCTTCGCTAAACTTTTTATCCCTTTAACCTTCTGTTTAGTTAATCCACAGCTTTTAAGCTGAACAGAAGATAGTTTAAATACACTCCTTGCATTAATTTTATTTTTACATTTTTTTTTAAACTTTAAAAATACTGAATTTGCTGCTGCAACACTAATTTGTTGTCCAATAATACTTTTACATAATGAAAAAAATATATCTTTCCTGGAGGTCAGTACTGCTTCAGAGGGAGATTTATATTTATTGATTAACGAAGATATTATTTTATCTTTGTTAGATAAATATTTTTTTGCAGTATTCCAATATTTTGGTTTTTTACTCATGTCTAGTAGTAGATGGTATTGTTTGTTTGTGATAGATCTCTCTTTTAAAGATAATAAGAGAGGCCAGAATTACAAGAGATGCACCCACCAACGTTTTAGCAGTTGGTATCTCATTCCAAATTAAATAACCAAAACCTATAGCAAATACTAATGCCATATATTTTAAGGGTGCCACTAAAGATACCTCTGAAAGTTTATAAGATTGAGTTAAAAATAAATTTGCAGAACCACCAGTTACTCCAATTAAAGCTAAAAGAATAAAATCTTGAAAATTTGGCATTATCCAACCCATAGGAATTGTAGCTAAGCCTGCAATTGAAATTGTAATTGTAAAAAAAATTGAAATTAGCCAAATAGGTTCTGTCGTAGACAGCTTTCTAATTGTAATAGTTACAAAAGCCATCCCAATACAAAATATTAGTGGAAGAAAATAAAGGTAGTTCATACCTTTAAAGCCAGGCTCAGCAATTATAATAACACCTACAAAACCAATCAAGACTGCTAACCACCTAAAAACTCCAACCTTCTCACTCAGTAAAAAAATTGATAATACTGTAATAAATAATGGTGCTGCATATGACAAGCTAACAACAACAGCCAAAGGAAGCTCCCTTAATGCGATAACTATTGCTATCAAGGCCATTAAACCCATAAGACATCTAAATAAGTGCTCTTTTGATCTTTCGGTTGTATAAAAGGTTTTGAGTTTATTTTTTGGTATTAAAAAATAAGTAGGCAAAAGTCCAAAAAAACCTCTAAAAAACAATACCTCCCCTGTTGGATAGTCGCTTGACCATTTTACAAGCAAATCCATAACTGAAAATGTGCATACAGATAGGAACATATACAAAAAGCCTAGTTGATTTTTAGTAAGCATAAGAATAATTTGTAGATTAAATTAAAAGATAATCAATGGAAATAGCAGTTTTAGGATTAGGATGTTTTTGGGGACCAGAAATTAAGTTTAGTAAACTCGAAGGAGTTATCAAAACTGAAGTTGGTTATTGTGGTGGTGACAGTAAAAAAACTACTTATAAAGAAATATGTACAGGTAACACCAATCATGCAGAAGTTGTTAAATTAGACTTTGATCCTAAGATTATTTCTTATGAAAAAATTTTAGACTTCTTTTTTGAAATTCATAATCCAACAACTCTAAATTCACAAGGTCCAGATTTTGGAACACAATACAGAAGCGAAATATTTTACTTAAGTGACAAACAAAAAGAGATTGCTGAAAATATTATAGAAAAAGTGAATTCAAATTTATCTGGAAAAGTTGTAACAAAATCTTCTTTATTAAAAAATTATTGTCCTGCAGAAGAATACCATCAGAGATATCTAGAAAAAAGATAATATGTCATTAGTCAATATAAATTGGTTAGAAAAAAATTTAAATAAAGTAAAAATAATTGATTGTTCATGGCACATGCCTCAAACAAAGAGAAGTGGTTTTGAAGAATATCAAAAATCACATATACAAAATGCAATCTTTTTTGATCTAGATAAAAATTCTAAAATAAATACCAGACTACCTCATATGTTAACTGATATTAAATCATGGAAGAAAATTGTATCAAGTATGGGTGTTAAAAATGAGGACCAAATAATAATTTATGACAATTCTGATGTAATTAGTTCTTGTAGATGTTGGTATAATTTTATTTACTTTGGGCATGACCCAAGTTTAGTTCATGTGCTAGATGGTGGTTTAAAAAAATGGATTAATGAAAAAAAACCAACAGTTAATGATTTAACAAAAACTATTAGTTCTGATTATATTGTGAATGAAAAAAAAGAGTTAGTAAAAGACAAAGAGCAAATTGATGAAAATATTAATACAAATAAATTCAAGGTTATTGATGCAAGAAGCAAAGAAAGATTTGAGGGCAAGGTTCCTGAGCCAAGAAAAGGGTTAAGAAGTGGTTCTATAAAAAATTCTTTTTGCCTACCTTTTTCTGAGCTTATTAATGAAGATCACACATTCATTTCTAAGGAAAAAATTCTTGATAAATTTAAATTGATTATATTTAAACTTGATGAGAATGTAGTATTTACCTGCGGTTCTGGAGTTACCGCTTCAGTTTTGGCTCTTGCTTATTCTTTAATAGACATTAAATATATCCCAACAATTTATGACGGCTCATGGAGTGAGTATGGGAAAAATTAAAACATGAAAAGATCAACAAAAATTACCACAGCAATCATTACCTTTTTTTTAATAATCACAATAGTGATTGTTGGAAGAACAATGATAGGTAATCATTTTAAAAAAAAATTCAGTAAAAGACCTCCACCTGGAGTAATTGTTAAAGAAGTAGTTTACAAAAGCTTTTCAGAAAATATTGGAAGTTTTGGTACAGCAGTATCAAAGAGATCTGAGTCTTTTAGAATTAAAAGGGATAATTTAACATCTGAATTAGTGCTTAAAGATTTTGTAAAAAAAGGTGATCTAATTGTTCAACTTAAAGATGAAAGTATTATTGCACCATTCAATGGTGTGCTTGGGTACAGAGGTATAACAGGTGATATACTAGGGTCGGATAATTCAATTATAATTACTTTAGATGATAATTCGATTATTTATTCTGATCTAAAAATTCCTGAAACTTTTGCAACATTCATAAAAAAAGATTTGCCTATTAAAGCAAAATTCTCAGGTAACAAAAACAAAATATACAGTGGAAAGGTTTATACAGTTTCAAGCAGGATTAATGCTGAAACGAGAAGTTTACTTACAAGAGTTATGATTGAAAATAAAAATTCTGAATTAATACCTGGCTCTCTTCTGGAAGTTATTATTAATTATAATGAGAGAAAATCACTTGGAATACCTGATACCAGTATGATGATAGAGGGAAATAAAATTTATGTCTATAAAATCTCTAAAGACAACATTGCAAATAAAACAGAGATAAAAATCGGAATAAGAGCAGATGGGTTTATTGAGGTTATGTCTGGCCTTGCCGAGGGAGAAACTATTGTTGCAGAAGGATTAAAAAAAGTTAGGCCTA
The DNA here is from genome assembly GCA_905616455.1 of uncultured Candidatus Pelagibacter sp. The sequence continues at coordinate 6,704 of CAJQSW010000012.1, forward strand.
AAAGCAGAATAAAACCTATTAAAAAATAATGTTTATAACTGATGTAAGTATAAGAAGACCTGTTGTTGCGTGGGTAATGTCTCTTATATTAATTGTTTTTGGAATATTTGTTTTTTCACAATTACCTGTAAGAGAATTGCCTGAAGGCTTACAGCCTCCTGTGGTTCAAATTAAAGTAGACTACAAGTCTGCATCAGCTCCTATAATTGATCAAGAAGTAACTCAAGTAATTGAAAAAGTGATTGGTGGAGTAGAAGGAGTGAAAAATATTAATTCAACATCAGAAAATGGAAGTAGTTCAATTAATGTTGAATTTAATACCGACATTAACCTAGATAATGCAGCCAATGACATAAGAGAAAGAGTTGCAAGAATTGTTGATAGGTTACCAAGTGAAGCTGATGCCCCTCAAATACTTAAACAGTCAGCAGGTTTTTCAACTACTATGTGGCTTGCTGTATCTTCTTCAACTTGGAGTGATTTAGAACTTGGAGATTATGTTGAAAGATATTTGGTAGATCAATTTTCAAGCATTAAGAATGTAGGAACTATTAGAACTGGCGGTTTGAGAGATTTAAGTGTTAGAGTTTGGATAGATCCAATTAAACTAGCAGCATATAATTTAACTATTCAAGAAGTTGAGATAGCAATAAGAAAAGAAAATGTGAGTCTGCCAGCAGGCACCCTTGAAGCTAACAATATTGATTTAACACTAAATTTAGATAAATCGTATGATGATATAGAAAAATTAAAAGCGTTACCTATAAAAAAAAACCAAAATAGCATTATAAGACTTGCAGATGTTGCCAATATTGAGTTTGGTCCAGTTTCAGAAAAAAATCTTTTTAAGGCACAGAGCAAAGATGCTTTGAATTTAAAAACTGTAGGAATTGGTATTTATGCCAAAAGTGGTGCTTCAACAGTGGAGCTTTCTAAAGAAATAAACAAAAAAATAGATGAAGTTAAAAAAACATTACCTGATGACCTCAATATAGAGGTGGCCTTTAATAGAGCAACCTATGTAGGTACCGCTATCAATGAAGTTTATAAAACTTTAATAATCGCTTTTATACTGGTGGTTATAATTATTTATTTATTTTTAGGAAATATAAAAGCGGTGATTGTTCCAGCAGTTGCATTACCTGTAAGTTTGATTGCATCTTTTTTAGGTCTTTACTTATTTGGCTTATCAATAAATATTTTTGTTTTATTAAGTTTTATTTTAGCAATTGGAATAATAACAGATGACTCAGTTATAATGACAGATGCAATCTATAGAAGAATTGAAAATGGAGAGAGTCCTTTAGTTGCAGCTTATAAGGGATCAAAACAAATTAGTTTTGCAATCATTGCTACAACATTAATTCTAGTTGCAGTATTTATTCCATTAATTTTTATTGATGGAATCGCCGGAACATTATTTAGAGAAACTGCAATTGCCTTATCTTTTTCAGTTGTGGTTTCCTCTTTTGTTGCACTTACATTGTCACCCATGTTAGCAAGTAAGTTTTTAAAGAAAGAACCTAAGCAAAATCTTATAGTTACTAAATTTGACAAGTTTTTTAAATCATTGTCAAAATTTTATGAAGAAACATTGGGCTATTGGCTAAATAAGAAAAAAATTATTATTTCATTTATTGTCTTCACTATTATCGTCTCTAGTGTTTTATTTCATTTTACAAAAAAAGAATTGTTACCTATGGAAGATCGGGGAGTTTATCTTGTTCTTGGATTTACAGATGAGGGAAGTTCTTTTGAATATACTAAAAAAAGAGCAGAAGATGTTGAAAAAAGATTAATTCCACTTCTTCAGGCTAAGGATAGTCCATATAAAAGATTTATAATGAGAGTGCCAGGCTTTGGCAGTAATAAAAATTCTTTTAATAGCTTTATAATAATTGCATTATTGGATGAATGGGCTGAAAGAGATAAAAGTTCACTAACAATAATGAGGGAAGCAATTGGAAAAATTGTGACAGTGCCAGAAACTGTGGCTTTTCCAATTTCACCACAATCTATTAGAGTTTCTAGTTATAATAAACCATTACAAATGGTCATATTAGGTAGCACTTATGAAGAATTAGAAGAAATACAGTCTAAGGTTATTAGAAAATTAAGACAAAATAAAAATTTATCAAGAATAGAATCTGACTATTCCAGAAATAAGCCTGAAATTAAATTAATTATAAATAAAAATAAAGCTAAAGACTTAGATATATCTACTGACTCAATTGGGAAAACCTTAGAAACCCTTTATGGTGGAAAAACTGTAACTAAATTTAATAGGCTTGGTAAAGAATACCCAATAATACTTCAGCAGTACTTAGCTGATAGAAGATCTCAGGAAGGGCTTTCTAAAATATTTGTTAGATCAGAAAGTGCTGGTAAACTAATTTCTTTAGCAAATTTAGTTGAGTTTAGTGAAAAAGGATCTGCAAAAAAATTAGCAAGATATAACAGGCAGAGAGCTGTAACAATATCTGCAAATATATCTGAATCTTATACACTTACAGAAGCAATTGCATATTTGGAAAAAACTATGAATGAAGTCAGTCCTTCTAATCAAATCTCATGGAAAGGTAAATCCGAAGAAATCAAAGAAACTAGCAACGAACTGTTTATTATTTTTGGATTAGCATTTCTAACTGCCTACCTAGTAATGGCTGCAACTTTTAACTCATTTATCCACCCATTTATTATTATGTTAACTGTCCCACTTGCTTTGTTTGGGGGGTTGGTCTTTATTTTATTCTTAAATAGTTCTATTAATATCTTCTCACAAATAGCACTCGTCATTTTAATTGGAATATCGACTAAAAATAGTATTCTAATTGTTGATTATGCTAATCAATTAAGGACAGCTGGAAAAAATATTGAAATATCAGTTAAAGAAGCTTGTCAGTTAAGATTTAGACCAATAATGATGACCTCAATAAGCACAATGATAGCAATGATGCCTCTAGTTATAGGAAACATCGGACCAGGTGCAGGTGAAGCTTCAAGATTAGCCGTTGGTGCTACTATTCTTGGTGGAATGATTATATCAACATTCTTTACACTGTATGTGACTCCAACAATGTATTTAGTTTTAGCAAAAAATACAAAGAGAATAGATGCTGTTGATATTGAATTAAAAAAACAACTTCGTTAAAAAATAATATATTTATTTTTATTTAGTCTTTTCTGACATTTCTTCAATTGAGATTTATATTTATCAGATTGGTTTTTAACTTTTTTAGCTAAGCCTATAACTTTTTGGTTATTCTTGTAATTTTTATAACCACCCCACCCTTCATGATATGCAAGATATTGCCTAAAAGCATCTTTCTTGGAAATCTTTAAAAGATTTTCAGTTTTGTCTGTGTACCAGCCAATAAAGTCTACACTATCTTTAAATCTTGCTCTTGTTGCAAGTGTATTACCTGTTTCATTTTTATATTGCTCCCAAGTTCCTTTTACAGCTTGAGAATACCCAAAAGAGCTTGAGGGACGTTTAAAAGGTATGACTTTAAATAATTTTTGCCGTTGTGGTTTTGCTAACCAATCAAAATTGGATTCCATTTTAATAATAGCTAGCTGAACATAAATTGGAGTACCCCATTTTTTTTCAGTACTTTTTGCATATTTATACCAAAGATATCTTTCATTAAATATTGAACAACTATTAGTAGTATTCTTAGGTATTGATGAGCAGGCAGAAAAAAATGAAATTAAAAGAACTAAAAAGATATTTGTTAATTTTTTCATAATAATTTTATTTATTTTATTCTTTTTATCAGTTATCAAATTATATCAAATGCCTCATTTAATATTAATTAGACATGGTCAAAGTGAATGGAATCTAGAAAAAAGATTTACGGGCTGGGTAGATGTGGATCTTACTGGTCAAGGAAAATTGGAAGCATGTAAATCTGGTGAATACATTAAAGAATTAAAGTTAAATATAGATTATTTTTATTCATCTTTTCAATTAAGAGCAATTAATACTCTAAAACTTATTCAAGACACCTTAAGAGATAGTAGAAGACCCATAAGAGCCTGGCAATTAAATGAACGTCACTACGGTGCATTAACTGGTCTAAATAAAGATGAAATGAAGGAAAAACTTGGTAAAGATAAGATACATGAATTTAGAAGATCTTGGGATATAAGACCTAAACCTTTAAGTCGAAATAATCCATATCATCCAATAAATATTGATATATATAAAACTATTCCTAATGAAAAAATCCCAGATACAGAATCCCTTAAAGATACTTATGAGAGAGTAATTGAATATTATAATTCGGATATTCAAAAAAAATTATTAGATAATAAAAATGTTTTAATCTCAGCTCATGGTAATTCAATTAGAGCTTTATGTAAGTTTTTATTCAAATTAGATAATAAAAAGATATCATTACTTGAAATACCGACAGGAAATCCACTTTTAATCAATCTAAATTCAAAACAAAAAATTACTGAATGCAAATATTTAGATAAAGATAGAGCAAAGGATTTACTTGTTTTTTAAAAGTTCTTCGTAAACTTCTAGATTCGTCAAATGATAAAATTTTTCAAAACTCTCATAACCATATAACTCATTTTTTTTAATTAAATCATTCCATATTCTTGATATTGAAAAATTATTAACTGAAAAAGATTCAAATAGACTTTTGTTAATTATTTGGCAGCCAGTATAAATTAAATCATTTTGAGGGTTTTTTTTGATTACATTTTCCAAAAGATTAAAATCTCCTTTTAATTTTTTATCAAAACTAAGATTTTTATTAGCTAACAAAAGTACATTCTTAATTTCTTTAGAAAAATAAAATTTTTCCATACTATTTAAGGCTTCAGCATAGTTTTTATTCCATATGGTATCAGGATTAAATGTTAGAAAATCTGACTCATTTGAAGAATTAATCATATTTAAAATTCCTCCTCCTGTATTTAAGATTATCTCTCCATCATCAATTATTTGAATATCTAAATTAAATTTTTTTAGTTTAATAAAATCTTCAATTTTTTCTTTTAAATAAAACGTGTTTATTATTACTTTTTTTAATCCTAAAAATTTAATTAAATTTATACAGTTTTCGAGTAATGTAATTTCGTTGATCTTCAAAAGTGGTTTTGGCTCTTCTAATGTTAAGGGGTTTAATCTCTTTCCATAGCCAGCACACAAAATTAATGCAGTATTAATTTTCATTTGATATTTCTTATTTTGTTAGGAAAATTAAGATTTAATATTTTTTTAAGATTATTAAATATTTCATTATTTTTAATTCTCAGTTCTATTAATCGCC
>CAJQSW010000013.1 GCA_905616455.1 uncultured Candidatus Pelagibacter sp.
ATTTTTTTAAGATTTGAGTTTAATTCATGGGTAAAATTAAATATATCTTTAGCTTCAATTTTAAAAGGAAGCTTTTTTAAATTAATAGAATTAATAATATTTTTTTCTCTAGTATTATTATTCAATTTTTACCTTTTTTGTAAATGTGAGGCACAAGGTCAATTTGATTATTTTATTAAAACACAAAATACTTTAATAATATAGAATAAAATCATTAAGTATTGACTAATAAAAAAGATTCAATTTCAGGTAGAAGCTTTTTAACTTCTCTAAATATATAATACAGTAAAAATTGCTGTAAAATGATGCCGTATATACCAGGTGTTATTTTTGAGAGACTTTCTTATTAATAAATCAATAGAGGAGAGAGAAAAAATGAAAAAAATACTTTCGATATTAAGTACTTTTTTGTTCGTTAGCTCAATAGCTACTTCTGTTTTTGCTGCTGGAGATGAAGCAACAATTAAAAAACTAAGTAGCATGTACAAATCTGGTGACGAGACACAAGCAATTGTAATTCCACAAGATACTAAATTTGCTGCAAATATTAGAAAAAATATTTTGCCAAATATTAATATGCCGGCTGGATTTAAAATTGATATATTTGCTGTAGTGCCTGACGCGAGACACATGGCTGTTGCAAGAAATAAAACAACAGTATGGATTGGAACAAGAAAAGATAAGGTTTGGCAAGCAACCGATAGAGATATGGATAATGTTGCTGATTCAGTAATGCAATTTGCTTCAACTGTTAAGTTTGACGTCCCCAATGGTGTTTGTTTTAGTGATGATGGACATTTGTATGTAGCAGAAAGAAACAGAGTTTTATGGTTCCCAGCTGCTGAATATTTTGGTGAACAAACTGACACTGTAGCTGTACCAATCATTGCTCAAGGTAATTTGATACCAGTTGAAGAGGAATCTTATAACCACACTGCTAGAGTTTGTGCTATTAATAAAGCAGACAATAAACTTTATGTTAGTTTAGGTCAGCCACACAACGTAGCTCCAGCAGACAAATTAGATCTATACCAAGAAGTAGGAATTGGTGGAATGATTAGTTTTAATCGTTTCCCAGGAGACCTGGATAGAAAAGTTGTTGCAACCGGAATAAGAAACTCAGTTGGACATGCTTTTAATCCTAAAGATGGATCTTTGTGGTTTACTGATAACCAAGTTGACGGTATGGGAGATGAAACTCCCCCAGGTGAACTTAACAGAATGCCAAAAATGGGCATGTGGTATGGTCACCCATACGATGGTGGTGGATCAGTTAGAACTAACGAGTATAAAGGAAAAACAATCCCTAAAAAAGATGCAGATAGATATGTAAAACCTCAAGTAGAGATGGTTGCACATGCTGCAGACTTAGGAATGATGTTTTATACTGGTAAACAGTTTCCAAAAAAATACCATAATGCAATCTTTAGTGCACAACATGGTTCATGGAACGCTGTAAAACCAAGAGGTGCTAGAGTTATGGTTACTTACCTAGACAAAAAAGGTAATGCTACCAAAACAGAACCTTTTGCTGATGGTTGGATGACTGAAATGGGTACCTACTTAGGTAGACCAGTTGATGTTCAACAATACTTTGATGGTTCTATATTAGTTTCAGACGATAAAGCTGGAATAATATACAGAATATCATACTCAGGATAAAAAATATAAATTAAGGACCAGTCTAATAGCTGGTCCTTTTTTTTTAACAAGATTAATTCAAAAAGGAAAATTCCATGATTAAAAAAATTATAATAATCTTATCGTTTTTAGCAATTACCACTGGAGTAAGTTATGCAAATACTGATGAAAAAAAAATATGTACTGGATTTGGTAAGTGGACTAAAGAAGGTGAGTATAAAATAATTAGAAGTAAATGTATTACCGAAAAAGAATATCAGGCATCATTAAATGCTCCTGATTATCTTTGTAAATACTACCAAAAATCTATTTGGAAAGAATCTGAAAGAGCATATGGAAAAAAACAATATAAATATACAGATTCTAGTTTAAGTAAAATAAATAATTTAAGAGACGAAGGAAAAGCCTTGTGTGAAGATGGGAAATTAAAAGAGGGAGAAGCAAAGCTTGTAGAGGCAATTACTATAATTAGTCATACTCGAATGAATTAATAGAGAGTATGAAAAAATTAATTATAATAAGTATATTTTCTTTATCACTTTTAAGTGCCTCCCAATTAACTGCAGAAGTTAAATTAACGGAAACACTTAAAGCTGGTAAAGAAAAAGCACAAAACATTTGTTCAGGGTGTCATGGCGTTAGTGGTAAGGCCGAATCAGGAGGAAACTCAGGTGCAGTTCCAAATATATATGCGCAACAAAGAGACTACCTTACATTAAAGCTAAAAGATTATAAATCTGGAAGATTACAACATCCACAAATGACTATGATAGCTCAGATGCTTTCTGATGAGGATATAGATAATGTTGCAGAGTGGTATTCTAGAATAAAAGTTAAAATATTTGATCCTGAAATAGAACTTTCAGAGCCTGGTCTATATTAAATCTACTTAGACAGATCTAGGGTAACATTGACCAACACCTATTTGGCCACCACCTAGTTCATTAAAATACATATTAGAATATTTGGCAGAACGAGATATTTTATTAAATGTAAAAATATTAATCACCATATCATTGAAAAAATATCCTACTAATGCTTCTTCATTGTTTATTAAAATATCCAACGTATCAATATAATCTTTAATTTGTCTATCAAAGATTCTTATATTAATATTATCTTCAACATAAAAGTCATAGTCGATATTTTTTTGACTCCATTCATTTTTATCAGTTTCATAAAACTTAGTATTCATTTTACAAAAATAATGAGTTGTTTTTATTTCTGCATGAGATTCGAGAGGAAGAAGAACTAACAAAATTAATATATAAATATATTTCATAAAAATATTCTTTGAATAAACCAGTAAAAACCAACAGTAGCAATAATTAATGAAAGAGGTCTGGTAACTCTATTACGATACCATGATTTCTTTTGAAATAATAATGCAATAAAAATATAAGATAAAATAATTATACTAATTTGTCCAAGTTCAACACCTATGTTAAAAGAAACTAGACTTGAAATAAACTGTCCATCTGAAATACCAATTTCGTTTAAAACCCCAGCGAATCCTAACCCATGGAGTAACCCAAAAATAAAGATTATATAAGGTCGCATTTTTTTTATATTTTCAGTAAACAAGTTTTCAATGGCAATGAAACAAATTGATAGAGCTATTATGGGTTCAACAATTATTGTTGAAATTTTTATTATATTAAGAGCACCAAGGAATAAAGTAATTGTATGAGCCAAGGTAAAAATAGAAATTTGTAAAATTAAGGGCTTTAGTTTTGATGACAATAAAAACAAAGCTAAAACAAATAATATATGGTCTAAACCTTTGGGTATTATGTGTTTAAAGCCTAGCTGAGTATATGATTTAATATTATCAATAAGGCTCTCTTCACTTTTGTTTATGGTACTAAACCAATCTGATTTTTTACCAGCCTCTATTAGTTTTGAATATAAAGCTTCATTACTAGCAGAATTAACGCGCAAAATAATTGATCCTAAATTTTTATCCCAAGAAAATACTAAATCATCATCTTTTAAATTTTTAACGTTAAAATCCATAATTGTGTCCCTAATAATGTTGGTATTTCCCACTTCTGGAATATTTATGTTTATTAGGGTTAAATTATAATCAGAATTGGATGATTTTAAGTAAATTCTTTTTTGAAAATTTTTTATTTTAGAGTTAAATTTTTCTAGCAGTTCAAATGAACTCATATTTCTTAGATTTTCATATTCTTTAGATTCTTTGGATTTTTCAGTATTAGAGTGCTCAATGCCTATTTCTGCAATAATAGCTTCAAGATTTAATCGAATTGATAGATTGCCATTTATGATATCGTCTTTTTCATAAATATTAAAATTTGCAATTGCTGGACGTAATTCGTGAGCATAAGATGTTTCAATGAAAAATAATAAAAATACAAATATTTTAAAAAACATTCACTTATTAAATCAGATTTTTTATTTTTTTGTAGTCTTATTATTGACTAATTTTTTAAAACCTAATGTCCACGCTCATGAGTTGTGGCTCGAACCAATTAATTTTAAATTTGATAATAAAAAATTATTAAAGATAAATATTAATATAGGTCAGAACTTTGCTGGTTCGCCATTTGGTTATTATGATCCAAATAAAAAAAAATTATATATAGAAAACAAAAATAATGTAAAAAATTTAACTCCAAGAAATGGAGACTTTCCAGCTATTCAAGCATTAATTTTAGATAAAGGATTTCATATTTTAAATTATGAAACTAATTATGAATTCTTAAAATATGAATCTGTAGAAAAATTTGAAGATTTTTTAAAAGAACAAAATCTCCAGAGTGCGGCAGGTAAATTTGATATAAATAAAATTCCTACAGAGAGTTATAGAAGATTTGCGAAAACATTAATAACAGATGGAGGTAATAATTTTTTTATTCAAAAACCAAAATTAGATTTCGAGATTATTCCCTTAACTTCACCTTATAACTTACAGGAGGAGCTATTTGAGTTTCAGCTATTTGAAAAAGGTAATCCTCTAAAAAATTGGCAAATTACTATTTTCAGCAGAGATGAAGAAAATAACTATAAAGAAATTGTAAAAACAAACTCAAATGGAGTTGGTAGAATAAAAATTTTTGATAATAGAACCTACTTACTAAGTGCAGTTAAGTTGGACAAAGCAAATTATTTAGAAAAAATAAAGTATAAATCAGATTGGTTTAGTTTATGGGCGAGTTTAACTTTTAAAAAATGATTCAATTTATAGTTGTAGTCAAAATAACCGTACACTTAACTTAGCCATATATAGCATCGTTTTTATAACTAATGTTGAGTAGTAATCCTTAGACTCTAATTCTGATTTATGTTTAAAATGTAGATAGTTAATTAACTAATATAACAAGGAGAGAGAAATAATGATTAAAGATAAAAAATCATTAAAGAATTCAACGTCTTCAAGACGTAAGTTCTTTAAAACTGCTGCTAAAGCTGGTGCTGTAGCTGCAGCTACTGTTGCAATGCCAAATATTGCAACTGCAGGAGCTCATGCTACTGTATTAAAGATGCAAGCTGCTTGGCCTTCAGGAGCAAACATCTTTTTTGAAATGGCACAAGACTATTGTAACATGGTTAGCGACATGTCTGGTGGATCACTTAAAATTGATCTTCAGCCCGTTAACTCAATTGTTAAAACTTCGGAAATCGGAGCAGCGGTAAGTGATGGAATAGTTGATATGGGTCACTGGGTGACTGCATATTGGTATGGTAAAAACGCTGCAGCTTCACTTTTTGGAACTGGTCCTTCATACGGAATGTCATCTCAAGAAGTTATGGGATGGATGGAACGTGGTGGTGGAAGAAAATTATATGAAGAAGCAGTAGCTAGTGTTGGATATAACTACACTGGATTCTTTCATATGCCTATGCCAGCACAACCTTTCGGTTGGTTCAAAAAGAATGTAACTAAAGTATCTGATGTTAAAGGTATGAAGTATAGAACAGTTGGTCTAGCGACTAACGTTTTAACTGCTATGGGAATGGTTGTAAGACAATTGCCAGGTGGTGAAATCCAACCAGCAATGAAAACTGGTTTGATTGATGCTGCAGAGTTTAACAACCCAACATCAGACTCACAGTTTGGAATGCAAGATGTCTCTAAACACTATCACTTAGGAAGTTTCCACCAATCTCAAGAGATGTTTGAAATTCCTATGAACACGAAGAGACTAAAAAGCCTTTCACCTGCTCATCAAGCTATCTTAAAAAACGCTGCTTATGCTGCGAATACAGATAACTACTTCAAAGCACTTGTTAGATATTCTGACAGTTTAGCTATGCTGATGAACGAACATAAGGTTAATGTTTACCAAACATCTGATGCTATTTTAGCTGAACAGTTAAAAGGTTGGGATAAAATTGTTGGAGAGTTCTCTGCAAAAGATGCATTCTTCAAGAAGGTTATCGATTCTCAAAAAGCATATGCTAAGAAAGTAATGAAGTACTTGTTGATGAATCAACCTAATTACAAACTAGCTTATGAAAATGAGTTTGGTCCAATTGGAAAAGTTAAGATTTAATTAGCTTTTAAATAATTTAAAAGAGGGGAGTCTAGGCTCCCCTTTTTTTATAGTACAGTTTTTAAAAAATTAAGGTATTCTATTTAAATCATGATGAGAGCTTACATAAAATTTGCTGACACATTAAGCACTTCAATAGGTAAGGCTTTTTCTTGGTGTATTGTTATTTTGATGGGTGGAACCTGTTATGAAGTAACAATGGCGTATATATTTAACAAACCAACACTTTGGAATTTTGACTTTAGTATGCAGATGTATGGTGCGATATTAATGATGTCAGGAGCTTATTGTTTGGCAACAGAATCTCATGTTAGAGGAGATGTGATCTACAGATTATTCAAACCAAAAACACAAGGTTGGATTGATTTAATACTCTATTTTATTTTCTTTTTTCCTGGCGTAATAGCTTTGGCATTTTATGGATTTGAATATGCGGCACTTGCCTGGAAGATAAAAGAAACTAGCTGGAGTAGCCCAGCACAGATTAATATTTATATGGCTAAATCTTTGATACCAGCAGCAGGAGTATTCTTAACTATACAAGGAGTTGCTGAGGTCTTTAGATCAATCATTTGTATTCAAACTGGACATTGGCCTGCAAGAATGGTTGTTGCTGAAGAAACAGAACAAATTTTAATGAGAACAGCTCAGGACGAGGATCAAAAAGATGTTATTTAGTTTAACAAATCCAGAGGTAGCCATCTTAATGATGGGGATATTTTTATTTGCAGTACTATTAGGGTTTCCAATTGCGTTTACTTTAATGGCAATGGGAATAGGCTTTGGATATTATGCTTATTATGATCCTGTTTTAATGGATCATATTTTTGATAATAGAATATTTTCATTATTTGTAAAAAACACCTACACGGTTATGGACAATAATGTCCTCACTGCAGTCCCACTCTTTTTATTTATGGGGTATTTAGTTGAAAGAGCTGGAATTGTATCAAAATTATTTTTTGCGATAAGACTTGCAGCTCATAGATTACCAGCCTCAATGGCAGTAGCTGCATTAATAACTTGTACTTTATTTTCTACAGCAACTGGAATTATCGGTGCTGTTGTAACTTTAATGGGTTTGCTTGCTTGGCCTGCAATGGTTAAAGCGGGATATGATAAAAAATTTGCATCAGGAGTTATTTGTGCTGGTGGATGTTTGGGTATTTTAATACCACCAAGCATTATGCTAATCGTTTATTCAGTGATTGCACAATTATCACCTTTAAGATTATTTGCTGCAGCAATTTTCCCGGGACTTTTACTTGCAAGTTTATATATAGCTTATGTAGTAATTAGAGCTTGGATAAATCCATCAATTGCACCTAAGCCAGATGCAGCGGATATTCCACCAAGAGCAGAGATTTTAAAAGAAGTACTAGTTTCTTTTGTCCCTCTTTTTGGTTTAATCATGTTAGTACTTGGGACAATTTTAGCAGGTATAGCAACACCAGCTGAAGCTGCAGCAGCAGGAGCATTTGGAGCAATACTCTTATCCTGGTTTTACAAAACTCTTAAGTGGCAAAGTTTTAAAGAATCTGTCTTTCTAACGGCAAAAACTACAGCAATGATTATGTGGTTATTTATTGGATCTTGGACCTTTTCTTCAGTCTTTTCTTATTTAGGAGGTCATGAAATTTTTGAACATTTTTTCAAATCAATAGAAATAACAACTTGGCAATTCTTAATTATTACACAAATAATAATTTTTCTTTTAGGATGGCCATTAGAATGGACTGAAATTTTAATTATATTTGTTCCAATATTCTTACCATTGCTTGAGGTATTTGATGTTAATCCATATTTCTTTGCAATGTTAATTGCTTTGAATTTACAAACATCCTTTTTGACACCACCGATGGCCATGTCTGCCTATTATTTAAAAGGTGTACAAAAAAATAATGTTGAGCTGATGGAAATATTCGCAGGAATTATGCCATTCTTGGGCATAGTAATATTTGCAATGTTTCTTATGTATATGTTTCCAGGTATTGCTTTGTGGCTACCAGAAACATTATTTGCAAACTAGGTAATTTAAAATTATGAACATATTTTCTCTTACAGCCAATAAATTAGTAGAACATCTAAAAACAGGTCAAATTTCTTCAGTGGAAGTTTGTACTCAATATATTGAAAGAATTGAAAAATTTGAAAAAGACATCCATGCTTGGGAATATTTTGATAAAAAAAAACTTCTAGAAAAAGCAGAAGAGGCGGATGAACACAGAAAATCAGGAAAGCCTCTGGGTTCTTTACACGGACTACCCATTGCAGTTAAGGATATAATAGGTACTTTTGAAATGCCTACTGAATGTGGAACTCCATTAAGAAAAAAAATGCCAAGTTCTCAAGATTCTGAAGTTGTTAATTTACTTAAAATTGCAGGAGCAATAGTTATGGGGAAAACTGTAACTACGGAACTTGCATATTTTCACCCAGGAAAAACTACTAACCCACACGATAATTCAAGAACACCTGGGGGATCTTCAAGCGGCTCTGCAGCTGCAGTTGCAGCTCATATGGCACCACTATCAATTGGATCACAAACTAATGGATCAATAATTAGACCTGCTTCTTATTGCGGGGTTGTTGGGTACAAACCATCTTATGGTCTAATCTCTCGAAGTGGAGTTTTAAAACAGTCAGACAAACTAGACCACATTGGTGTTTTTGGAAAAACGGTAGAAGATGTTGCTCTGTTTGCAAAATCATTAATAAAAAAAGATTTATACGATAGTTCAACTATCCATTATTCATCTGATGAAATGTTAAAAGTTTGTAAAAAAGGACCGTTATACGAACCAAAATTTATCTTTTACAAAACTAAAAATTGGAAAAATGTAGATAAAGAATCTCAAAAGTCTTTTGAGTTTTTTATAAAAACATTCAAAAAAAATATTGAAGTATTTGATACGCCTTCATATTTTGATGATATTCCAAAATATCATAAAATAATTCATGAAACAGATATGGCTAATAATTTTCAAGGTTATTACAAAAAATCTAAGAAAAAACTTTCTAAAGAAATGGTTGGTGCCATCGAAAGAGGTTTAAAATACTCAGCAAAAGATTATGTTGAAGCAATGGACTTTATGAAAAGAAGTTATGAATCCTTTAAAGAAGTGTTTGAGGACTATCATGGTGTGTTAAGTCCATCTACAACTGGGGTTGCACCTAAGGGTTTAAAGAGTACAGGTAGCCCAGAATTCTGTACTACTTGGACTTATATGGGTTTACCTTCTATTTCATTACCTTTACTTACAGGTGCTAATAATTTACCATTAGGAGTTCAGTTAATTGGAGACAAACTAGACGATTTAAGATTTTTAGGTGTAGCCAATTGGTTAGAAAAAAATTGTAAAAAATATGCTAAATAATATAACAAAATTTCTAGGTACTTTTCTTGCTGCAATTTTTCTTATTGGTTTAGCAACTACACTGACAAGATCATCGATGATAGGTTTTTGGGATGTATTGCCAGTATTTATTTTGATGGCTATTGCAATTTTTATGATGGTTTACGAAGCCTTTTTCGAAAAAAAATAATTTTCCACTTGTAGTGAATAATCCTAAAAATAATTATTTACCATTCCTGTTATTATTTATTCAACCAATTTTTATGGCCAGTAATCTAGTAGTTGCGAGAGGAGCTGCTGACTTTGTGCCACCGATTTCTCTAGCTTTTTGGAGGTGGTTAGTTTGTTTTTTAATACTTTTACCATTTACTTTTAAATATCTAATTAAAAATTATAAAAGTTATAAAAATGAGTTAAGTAAAATATTTATTCTAGGTTTTTTAGCATGTGGAGTGTGTGGAGCATTTCCTTTTATTGCTGGAAAAACTACAACAATTATAAATATGGGAATAATATACTCTTCTTCTCCAATTTTTATTATCTTAATATCCACACTATTTTTTAAAGAAAAAATAAATTTTGTTAGAGTTTTGGGAGTACTAATTTGTATTTGTGGGGTAATAGCGATTATTATTAAAGGTAATATAGGTTTATTTTTTCAACTTAAATTTAATACAGGAGACCTTTGGATGTTGGGGGCTTCATTAGGATGGGCTCTTTATACTATCTACTTATTTCACTGGAAATCATCAATGCCAATATTGGAGAGGTTTTCTCTCATAGCAATGTGTGGTGCAATCAGCTTATTTCCTTTTTTTATTTTAGAAGAAATTTTTGTATCTAAAACAAATTATGATTTAATATTTTTATTCTGGGTTTTGTTTGCTGCTATTTCTCCAAGTATAATAGCATTTATGTTATTCAATTTTGTTAATAAGGAATTAGGAGCGTCAATTACAGGTTCTGTTTTATATCTTTACACGGTGTACGGTGCGATTTATGGAACTCTTTTCTTCAATGAGTATCTAGAATCATTTCATTATCTAGGTACGATTCTTGTATTTATGGGAATATTTTTAATAAAAAAAAGGATCTAATAAAATTACAGGTTTAAATTAAGACACAATCTGACCAAATAATTTACTAATTTCATTTATATAAATAGACAGTGAAAAAATTTATTGCCACTCTATTTACCATAATTTTTATTTCAAATTATACAATTGCAGAAAACACAGAATCTTCAGTAAATAACCTTTTTCACATAGGTCAAATGAACTCACATGACAAACGCTTTACTCTTTTTTTTAAGACTAGAGATAAAGCTGTTTTAGCAAGAGGTGAGAATTATAATTATATTACAGATTTTCCTCAGGATTTATATATTTATAATAATGAAACAAAAATTTCATCTTCATTAATTTCATATGAATGGTTTCCTTCACAGGCAAAATATCTTTTAAAAAGTTATGACTATCCAGTCTTTCCAGAAGACTTTGCTTACTATCTTTTGAAAGATAATAATACCTTAGTAATGATCAGTGCAGTCAAGAATATTAGTAAAAATTTTAAGTTTGATATTACGGATAAGAAATTAAATTCATATCCATCAAACGGTAAATTTGATTTTATAATTTCTTCTATTGCTAAAAATTGTGGACATTCGACTCTTAAGGAAAATTATAAATGTACCTATTACAAACCTTTAATCTCCAATAATTTGATTAATTAATTTGAGTAAATGCTTCAGCAAATTTTTTCGCATTAAAAATTTGTAAGTCATCTTCTTTTTCACCAAGACCTAGAGCAATTATTGGAAGTTTATATTTCTTAGCGAGTGCTAGTAAAATACCACCTTTTGCAGTGCCATCTAATTTTGTCATTACTAAACCAGTGATTGGAATAATTTTATTAAATTCTTCTACCTGGTTGATAACATTTTGACCTGATGTAGCATCAAGAACTAAAATTACATCATGTGGAGCATCTGGGTCTATTTTTCTAGTAACGTTTGCAATTTTTTTATATTCTTCCATTAAATTTTTCTTATTTTGCAATCTTCCTGCTGTATCAATCAAAACATGATTAAAATCACCTTTAATTGCCTCCTCTATTGCTTTGTAAGCAACAGAAGCAGGATCAGATCCTTGTGAAGATTTAGTAATTTGAACATCAATTTTATTAGCCCAACTCTCTAACTGTTCTATTGCAGCCGCCCTAAAGGTGTCACAAGCAGAAAACATAACTTTACTCCCATTTAATTTTAAAATTTTTCCGATCTTTCCGATAGTTGTTGTTTTTCCAACCCCATTAACGCCTGAAACTAGAACTGCATTAAGCTTTTCTTTTTTATTAAAGAAGCTCTCATTTTCTAAAGGCTTCATTAAAGTGGTTATATAATCTTTTAAAATTAAGCTAATTTCATTAATGACATCATTTTTAGGGTCAATTTTTTCTTGAGCAATAATTTGTTTAATTTCTGCAGCAGCAGTCAGACCTACATCTGATTGAATTAAATATTCCTCAATTTGATCTAATGTTTTGTCATCTATCTCTTTTTTGACAATTATATCCTTTAAGCCAAATGTAAAAGCAGAAGCAGTCTTTTTAAAACCAATTTTAAATTTATCAAAAATTCCCATTACAGTTTAATCTCAATATTTTTAATATTAGAAACGGGTCCTTTCATATGAATGCTATTTTTTTCATCAATAGAAATTGTTAGTTTTCCAAGCATAAACTCTATATCTACAGTTTTATCTACTAATGATCTGATGTTCCCTGCTACGGCGGTTGCGCATGCTGCAGTACCACAGGCCTTAGTAAGTCCCGCACCTCTTTCCCATACTTTAACTTTTATTAAATTTTTATTTACAACTTTAGCTAGTGTTAG
Organism: uncultured Candidatus Pelagibacter sp.; assembly: GCA_905616455.1. The sequence goes on from CAJQSW010000013.1 coordinate 12,411, forward strand.
ATTGCATTTTTCAGGAAATAATTCATGATTTTCAATTTCAGGTCCAATCTTTTTTAAATCAAAACTTTCAATATCATTTACAAAAAAAACTATATGGGGGTTTCCTACATTTACTGCAATTCCACCAATATGCTTGTTATTGTTTTTGTCTATAATTTCAATCTTAAGGTCTTTAGTATCTAACTTTCCACTTAAAGGAATCTCTTCCCAATTTGTTTTTGGAATACCTATTTCAGTCTCTACTAAATTATTTCCTAAAATTTTAGATTTTAATAATCCAGAGGATGTCCGCACAGTTATTTCTTTTTGGTTACTTTCTTTTGATAAAAAATCAGCAATACATCTTGTCCCATTTCCACAGGCACCTGAAGTACTGCCATCTGAATTATAAAACTCTAAACCAGCATCTATTTCTCTATTTTTTTTAATTAGAATAAGCTGATCACATCCAATAAAACTTCGATCACATATTTTGATTATTTGATCTTTGCTTAAATTAAGATCATGAATTCGTTGATCAATAATTACAAAATCATTGCCTAAACCATTCATTTTAAATGCTTTAATATCCATATATAGATATTTAACTTATTTATTGACTTTTAGAACCTCTATTATAGGTTGTCTTCGTTTCCACAAAAACGTTAAATTTGTGGTGTCTTTGGAAACAAAGAGATCAACACTAGTCAGCGATATTCGCCCACTAGTGAAAAACTGCTGTGCGTAATAAATATGTTTGAAAACTTAACAAATAAATTCGAAGAAATTTTTTCTTCTTTAAAAAAAGCAGCTTCACTTGATGAGAATCAAGTAGATGAAGGATTAAGAAGTATTAGACAGGCCTTATTAGAGGCTGATGTGTCTCTAGATGTAACTAAAGATTTTATAGAAAAAGTTAAGCCAAAGGTAATGGGTCAAGAGATAATTAGATCAACCTCTCCAGGAGATATGGTTGTTAAAATTGTTTATGATGAATTAGTTAGTCTTTTAGGTGAAAGCAACACTGACATTAATTTAAATGCAGTTCCACCTGTCCCAATGATGTTGGTAGGCCTTCAAGGTTCTGGTAAAACTACAACAACAGCAAAATTAGCCAAATATTTAGAAAAAAATAAAAAGAAAAAGATAATGATGGTGAGTCTTGACGTATATAGGCCAGCCGCTCAAGAACAGTTAAGATCATTGGGAGAGCAAAATGATATTTTAACACTACCTATTATTGAAGGACAACTACCAGCAGACATTTGTAGAAGAGCAGTTAGTGCTGCAAACCTAAATGGTGCAGAAATTATATTATTTGATACAGCGGGAAGAACACAAATAGACCTTCAGATGATGAGTGAAATCAAACAGATAGAAAGTATAATTAACCCAACGGAAGTATTTTTAGTTGCAGATTCTTTAACAGGACAGGTTGCTGCAGAAGTTGCAAAAGAATTTAAAAATACTGTAAATGTAACAGGAATTGTTTTAACACGAGCCGATGGTGATGCAAGAGGTGGTGCGGCCCTTAGCATGAAGTATGTCTCACAAGTTCCAATTAAATTCTTAGGGGTAGGAGAAAAAATAGAAAATTTAGAGGTTTTTCACCCAGATAGGATAGCCAATAGAATATTAGGTATGGGAGACATCGTTTCTCTCGTCGAAAAAGCTGCAGAAGATCTTGGTGAAGAGAACATAAAAAAAGCAGAAGAGAATTTAAAAAAAGGGCAATTCTCTATGGAAGATTACCTAACCCAATTGAGACAAATGAAAAAAATGGGAGGCATAGAAGGAATCATGTCATTCATGCCAGGTGTTTCTAAAATGAAATCACAGATGGATGCTTCAGGAATTGATGAAAGCGTTATTACCAAAAATGAAGCAATCATTTTATCTATGACGAAAAAAGAAAAAGGAAACCCTAAAATCATTGATGGTTCTAGGAAAAAACGAATTGCTAATGGCTCTGGAACAGATGTGGCCACTATCAATAAATTGCTTAAGCAATTTAAAATGATGTCTGAAATGATGAAGAAGATGTCAAAAGGAAACCTGAAGGGTATGTCTGATAAAGGAATACCTCCAGAGCTATTAAATCAACTTAAATAAATAAAGGAAAAAAAATGATAAAAATAAGACTATCAAGAGGTGGAACAAAAAAAAGACCAGTGTACAAAGTAGTTATAGCTGACAGTCGTCGTGCAAGAGATGGCAGATTTATTGAAAAAGTAGGATTCTTTAATCCTCTTTTACCAAAAGATAAAAAAGAAAGAGTAGGACTAGAAGCAGAAAGAATTAAATATTGGTTAGGTCAAGGTGCTCAACCAACAGCTAGAGTTGCAAGAATTTTAGGTGAAAATAATATTATCCCTATGCCTGCAAACGCTAACAATCCTAATAAAGCTATACCTAAAAAAGAAAGAAAAAAAGA
>CAJQSW010000014.1 GCA_905616455.1 uncultured Candidatus Pelagibacter sp.
TATGGTTGCTAATTCTTTTCTATATTTCATTAAATTTGATACGTGGAAGTCTCGATGAACTAAAGTATCATTTTTTAACTTAAGGTTTGATAATAAAAATTTTACCTGTTTATTTATCTCAATATTAAATGTTGAAAATTTTTTTTTAGATATATATTTCTTTGCATACCAGTCAGAAAATAATTTAGCTTCTTTAAATAATTTATTTTCTTCATAAATTGGAATTTTATAATTTTTTCCATTAAAATCTTTAATTTTATTTTGTGTGATTTTTTGAATCTTACTAAGTAAATCGATAGATTTTTTATATAAATTGATTTTATTACTTCCACTTTTTTTTAATAGTTTAAATACTGTATCATTACCAAAATCTTCAATTTCGATAAAGTTTTGTTTGTAATTTTCTTTGTATAGTTTTGGAGCCAGAATTTTATTCTTAATTAACAAGCTATTTATAGCATCATATATTAACAAATTTTTTTCTTTTTCTTTTGTTGCATAAACTATAATTGAATTTTTTTTATTATTTGTTCTCCTATAAAAAGATCTAAGTGATGCGTCACCCTTAATTTTTTTTAATTTTGATTTATCTAATTTCATTTAACTTTTCATTGCTTAAACCTTTGATGGATAAAAATCTTTTATTCATATCTTCCCCATATTTAAAGAGTAAATCAATTTTATTATCAATTTTATTATCAATTTTTTCAGGCCATTCAATCAATGTTAGCATTTCTTTTTGATTTTCTAATAATCCAATATTTTTTATCTCATCACTATTTGTTAATCTGTATAAATCATAATGTTGGATTATGAAAATTCCTACATCATATTCATTTACTAAATTAAATGTGGGACTTGTAACTTCTGTTGGATTTAGATGATTGTTTACTTGAAAACTGTTTACTAGATGTCTTATAAATGTTGTTTTTCCTACCCCAATTTCACCATGAAAAAATACTACATCACTTTTTTTTAGTATTTTTGAAAAAGTTTTTGCTAGTTCAGCTGTCTTAACCTCTAAAGAAATATCTATTATTTCGCTATTAGTAGCGATATGCATCAGGCTTGAATGGACCGTCTGTTTCAACACTTATGTAATCAGCCTGATCTTTTGATAATTTTGTAAGCTTCGCACCAACTTTTCTTAAATGAAGCATAGCTACTTTTTCATCTAAAGATTTTGGAAGAACATAAACTTTATTTTCATAATTTTTATGGTTATCCCAAAGTTCTATTTGTGCCATTACTTGATTTGTAAATGATGCGCTCATTACAAAGCTAGGGTGTCCTGTTGCACATCCTAAGTTAACCAACCTACCTTTTGCTAAAAGAATAATTCTCTTTCCATCAACCAATTCTATCTCATCAACTTCTGGCTTAACTTCTGTCCATTTATAATTTTTTAATGCCTCTACCTGAATCTCATTATCAAAGTGACCAATATTACATAATATTGCTCTATCTTTCATATCTCTCATATGATCTGCAGTGACAATGTCTATATTGCCTGTTGCAGTGACAACGATATCTGCTTTACTTATTGCTTCATCCATTAAGACTACTTCATAGCCTTCCATTGCTGCTTGAAGTGCACAAATTGGGTCTGCTTCTGTAACCATAACTCTTGCACCACTTTGTCTTAAAGATGCGGCACTACCTTTTCCAACATCACCAAAGCCTGCAACAATTGCAACTTTACCTGACATCATAACATCTGTAGCCCTTCTAATTCCATCCACTAAACTTTCTCTACAACCATATAGATTATCAAATTTAGATTTTGTAACTGAATCATTAACATTAATTGCCGGAATCATTAATGATCCATCTTTTTCCATTTTGTTTAATGCTTTAATTCCTGTTGTTGTTTCTTCTGAAACACCTTTCACTTCTTTTAATAAATCTTTATAATCACTATGCATCATTGCAGTTAAATCACCACCATCATCCAATAACATATTTGCTTTCCAATCTTTTTTTCCTTCGATTGTTTGTCTTATGCACCATATGGCCTCTTCTTCTGTTTCACCTTTCCAGGCAAAAACAGGTATTCCAGCTTTAGCTATTGCTGCGGCCGCATGATCTTGTGTTGAAAAAATATTACAAGATGACCATCTAACTTCGGCACCAAGCTCTGTTAAAGTTTCAATTAAAACTGCAGTTTGAATAGTCATATGAAGACATCCTAAAATTTTTGCTCCTTTTAAGGGTCCTTTTCCTGAATACTCTTCTCTCAATGCCATTAATCCTGGCATTTCACTTTCTGCTATAGAAATTTCTTTTCTTCCAAATTCAGCTAGTGATATATCTTTTACTTTAAAATCATCCATTGCTCGGTTTTATATAAGAAAAAATTAATTAATCAACTTATGATTAGGCTTTAGGAAATACAATTTCAACATTGGCACCTTTTTGCATAATGTTATTAGAGGCGTCGATAGTGGCTCCATGTAACTCTACTAGGTTTTTTACAATATTTAACCCCAAACCAGAGTGTTCACCAAAATTATCTGGTCTATTACTATAAAATCTATCAAATATTTTTTTTGTACTTGTTTCCTCAAAACCTTTGCCTTCATCAATCACTTTTAGAATTATTCTTTGTTTCTCATTTTTAGATATTTCAACTAAGACTTTTTTATTATTATCACTAAATGAAATTGAATTATCTAGAAGATTTGCAATAATTTGCTCTATTCTATTTTCAATTCCATTAATGAAATACTCTTCTTGATCATTTTCAGTTTTCAAAATTATTTGAATACCTCTTTTTGTTTCATAAATATTGTTAAAATCATCAACTACAGAGTTTGCAATCAGTTTTAAATTAATTTTTTTCATTTTTTCTTTACTTAAAGCAACTTCATCTTTTAATATTTGAGAATAATCTGTAATTAGTCTTTCAATTCTTTGCACGTCATGATTAAGAATATCAACTAACTTAATTCTTTGCTTATGATCTTCTGTTTCATGTAGTATTTCAGAGGCACTTTTTAACGATGTTAATGGGTTTCTAATTTCATGAACTAAATCTGTTGAAAAATTTTCCGCATGAGAAATTCTTTTTTGAAGTTCGTTTGTCATGTCATCTAATGAATTTGACAATGTGCCTAACTCGTCATTTCTGCTTTTAAGTTCGTTTATATTTGTTTTTTTTCTACTCTTCTCTTTAATAATTTTAGTATATTCGACTAAATTTTTTATAGGCTTAAGAAAATATCTATTTAAAACAAAAGAAAATATAAAGATTACTATTCCAATAAATATTGCGGTTCTTAATATAAAATTTTTTCGTTCATTGATTGCAGATCTAATATCATTAGCATTTTCTGATATTGCCAAATAACCAACATTATTTCCATCTAGTGTCACATTTTTTACAGTTGTTAATAGAAATTTATCATATCCCTCTTGTGTGAATGTAAAAGCTCTTCCATAATCTTTTGACCATGAATAATTTGTCAAAATATCTTTTAAAGAAACAGTTTTTTCTTTATTTATATTTTTTGTTTCTGTTATTTTTTTACTCGTTTCTTCATTTAAAATTTCTAATTGAACTATATCAAGTCTATTAGAGAAGGATCTTGGATCTAAGTCTAATGTATCGGTGTCCCCAACTAAATTAAACTGGTTATCAAATAAAATAACTCTGTCTAAATTTTGAAATAAAAATCTAGTTGAAAATAAAAATCTTCTAATATCTTCTTCTTCAAACTTGATATTCAATCTTAAAATATGTTCAATTGTATTGTCTATTATTTGAATATGCTTGCTTTTTTTATTTTGTATTAAATTAGGCTTAACATTTCCTATATATAAAAGTGTTAAACTACCAATAACTAAAAAAATTATTAAATTAATAAATAAAAATTTTTTTAAAATAGATAAGCTTTTAAGAAAGTCACCGAACATTAACTAACATTCCATCTATATCCACTGCCATATCTTGTTTCAATCGCAGTAAATTCAGGATCAACCCTTTTAAATTTTTTTCTAATTCTTTTAACATGACTATCTATAGTTCTATCCTCAATATCAGTATCCTCTCTATAAGCGATATCCATTAATTGAGCTCTTTCTTTTATTATTCCCGGTCTCTTTGCTAATTCTTTTACTATTAAAAACTCTGTAGTAGTCAGCTTATCTGGTAATTGTTTACCATCCCACTCACACTCTAGCTGCGATGGATCAAGTTTAAGTTTACCATGAGATATAATATTTTTTGTTTCCTCAAGATTAACATTAATATCTTTTTTTCTAAGTTGAACTCTAATTCTTTCAATTAAAACTTTAATGGAGAACCCTCCTGATTTTTTCATAAAATCATCTGCACCTAATTTTAATCCTAATAACTCATCTATCTCATCATCTTTTGATGTTAAAAAGATTACTGGAAGAGATGTTTTTTTTCTTAACTTTTTTAAAAGTTCCTCACCATCCATTTTTGGCATCTTAATATCAATGACAGCTAGATCAGGTGGTGTTCTGGTTAATCCAATTAACGCACTCTCACCGTCAATATAAGTTTGAACTTTAAAACCTTCTTTTTCAAGCGCTATACTTATACTTGTAAGTATGTTTCTATCATCATCAATTAGTGCTATTGTATGTTTGTGCATAAACTACTTTAAAAATACTAAATTGTTCTAATTTAGGCAAAGCTCTTAAATTAATGAAGTATTCCCCAATTATCACCTATATTTACATCTACTGTTAGTGATGTTGAAAATGAGTGTAAATCACTTTCTGTAACACTGGTCATTTCTTTGTCAATAATTTTAGAGATAGTTTTGACTTCTTTTTCTGGAACTTCAAAAATTAACTCATCATGTATCTGTAGTAAAATTTTAGACTTATTATTTTGTAAACTTTCAAATTTCCTATCAAGTCTAATCATTGCAAGTCTCATTATTTCTGAGGCAGAACCTTGAATAGGTGCATTTATTGCTGCTCTTTCTTGAAAATTTCTTACATTAAAATTCTTATCATTTATTCCATTAAAATGGGATCTACGTCCAAAAATATTATTCACATAACCACTTTTTCTGCAAAATTTAATTGTGTCATCCATATAAATTTTTATTTCGGGAAATCTTGAAAAGTAAGAATTTAAGAACATGTCTGCCTCATGATTTGAAACATTGATTTGTTTTGCTAGCCCATATTGGGAAATGCCATAAATAATACCAAAATTTATTGCCTTGGCTTTTCGTCTCATATCTTGATCAACTTTTTTTACCTCAACATCAAATACTTGGCTTGCTGTTAGTGAATGAATATCCTCATTGTTTTTAAATGCTTTTTTTAATTCCTTAACATCTGCTAGATCTGCTAATATTCTCATTTCAATTTGATTATAATCTGCCGAAATTAAAGTAAAACCTTTTTTGGCAGTAAATGCTTTTCTTATATCCTTACCATCCTCTGACTTAATAGGAATATTTTGTAAATTTGGGTCGCTAGAAGCAAGTCTTCCAGTTGTTGTGGCTGCTAATAAAAATGAAGTGTGGACTCGTTTTGTGGTTGGATTGATGTGCTGAGGCAAAGCATCGGAATAAGTGTTTTTAAGCTTAGATACTTGTCGCCAATCTAGAATTAATTGTGGAAATTTATGTCCTTTAAATGCTAGATCCTCAAGCACACTTGCATTCGTTGCAAAACTTCCTTTTCTAGTTTTTTTAAGCACAGCAATTTTTAAATCATTATAAATAACTTCACCTAATTGTTTTGGTGAAGCAATATTAAATTCCTTTTTTGAAATTTTAAAAACTTCTTTTTCTAATTTGATAATTTTTTTTTTAAATTTTTCAGATAATATTTTTAAAAACTTATTGTCAATTTTTATTCCTTCAATCTCCATAAATGCTAATATCTTAATTAAAGGTTTTTCAAAAATTTCATAAATATTAGTTAATTTTTCTAATTTAAGATTTTTATTAAAAATTTTATATAATCTATAAGTGATGTCAGCATCTTCAGCGGCATACTCCATGGCTTTACCAAGCTCTACGTCGCTAAAATTTATTTCTTTTTTTCCTGTACCAACAATTTCTTTAAATGAAATTGTTTTATGTTGTAAGTGAATTTCAGATAAAGTGTCCATGTTATGTCTATTTTTCCCAGCGTCTAATACATAAGACATTAGCATTGTATCTTCCATTGAGTTCATATTTATTCCCTGTTTAAATAAAACAATAAAATCAAACTTAATATTTTGACCAATTTTTTTTATACTCTTGTCTTCTAAAAGGGGCTTTAATTTTTTAATTACAGCTTCCTTTTTTAAACATCCTTTAAACTTGTGGCCTATTGGAATGTAGCAAGCTTTACCAATCCTAGTGCTTAATGAAATTCCCACTAAATCTGCTTGATGTGCATCCAGCGAACTGGTTTCAGTATCAATTGCTAGCTCACCAGCTTCTTCTGCTTCATTAATCCACTCATCTATTTCCTTTTCACTAGTAATTAAATGGTAATTTTTTTTACTTATATCCTGCTGTCTTTGCCTGGGTGTTGCCTCTATTGCAGATTCGTTTAATGTCGGCTCTCCATATGCTGAAATAACCGAACTAAGAAGTCTATTAAATTCCATTTCTCTTAAAAATTTATATAGCTTGTCTTTATCAATTTCTTTTAACTGAAATTCTTCTATCTTTCTTTCAACTGGAGCATCTTTCATTAGCGTTACTAATTTTTTGCTAATAATTGCTTTATCTTTGTTTTCTATAAGTGTTTCTCTTCTTTTGTTTTGTTTTATTTCCTGCGCGTTATCTAGCAGTTTTTCTAGAGTGCCATATTTATTAATTAGCTCTGCCGCAGTCTTAACACCTATTCCTGGAACTCCAGGAACATTATCACTGCTATCACCAGCCAATGACTGCACATCAATAACTTTTTCTGGGCCTACTCCAAATTTTGTTATTATATCCTCTGTTGTTATAAATTTATTTTTCATTGGATCAAATAAACGAACATTTTTTTTGTATAATTGCATTAAGTCTTTATCCGAAGAAACTATCGTTACCTTGGCACCCTTCACTAAAATTTGTTCCACATAAGTTGCTATTAAATCATCTGCTTCATAGTTGGGGAGATCAACAGATGGTAAATTAAATGCAACAACAGATTTTCTTATATATTCAAACTGTGGAGCTAAATCATCAGGAGCTTCAGACCTATTCCCCTTATAATCAGGATAAATTTCATTTCTAAAAGTTTTTCTGGCAGCATCAAAGATTACTGCAAAGTGGGTTGGTTTCTGTAGGTTTTCATTAGACTTTGAATCTTCTAGTAGTTTAAATAGCATACTACAAAAACCACTGACCGCACCTACAGGTAAACCATCACTCTTTCTAGTTAGGGGTGGTAATGCATAATAAGCTCTAAAGATATAACCAGAACCATCTATTAAATAAAAATGATCTGTTTTTTTTATTTTATCCATTAAATAATATTATCTTAATTATTTTAAATACTATAAATGTATTAACGCACATGGAGCAAAAAAATATACTTTCTGTTAAAAATTTGAAAAAAATTTATTCTAGCAAACAGACTGAGGATAACCATGCGTTAAATAATTTAAACTTAGACGTGAAAGAGGGGGAAATTTTTGGTCTTCTTGGTCCTAATGGTGCAGGTAAAACAACATTTATAAATATTTTAGCTGGAACAGTAATAAAAACGGCTGGACAAGTAAATGTATGGGGTTTTGATTTAGATAAAAATCCTAGACAAGTTAGAGCTTCTGTTGGAATAGTTCCACAGGAAGTAAATCTTGATCCATTTTTTAGCCCAAGGAAATTATTGGAATTACAGGCTGGTCTTTATGGAATTAAAAAAAAAGACAGAATTACAGATACAATTCTAGAATTAGTATCTTTAGAAAAGCAAGCTAATAGCTATGCTAGAAGTTTATCTGGTGGAATGAAAAGAAGGCTACTAATGGCTAAAGCTTTAGTTCATCAGCCACCAATAGTTTTTTTGGATGAACCTACGGCTGGTGTTGATGTAGAACTAAGACAGAATTTATGGAAGAATGTAAGATTACTTAACGATCTTGGTGTAACTATTATTTTAACAACACATTATCTTGAGGAGGCTGAAGAAATGTGTGACCGAATAGCTATTCTGAATAAAGGAAATGTAGTTGCTTTAGATAGCACAAAAAACCTGCTAGATAGAATTCAAACTAAAAAAGTAACTTTTAAGACAGATACAAAAATTGACATTAAGGATGATGATATGGATTCTTTAAAAATAGTATCTAAACTAGGTACAGAAATTTGTGTGTCCTATGAAAAAAATAAAATTCACATAGAAGAATTAATTAATCTAATTAAAAAAAATAACGTCAAAATTATAGACATATCTACTGATGATGGTGATTTAGAAGATGTTTTTCTTAGACTAATTAAAAACTAGATTAATTTATTTTAAAATAGTATCATCGTCATATGGAAACAATAAGTCTTTCAAATAATTTTAAAATAATAAAATCTTTTTTAGCTGTTGTGTCTGGAACGGCTTTACTTGCTATTTCTTCTAAAATACAAACCCCCTTTACTTTGGTTCCAGCAACAATGCAGACTTTTGTAGTGTTATTTCTTGGAATGGTTTTGGGTTATAAATTAGCAGCTGCAACTATTATATTATATTTAATTGAGGGATCAATAGGTTTGCCTGTTTTTGCAAAAGGTGGTGGCTTTGCCTATTTGATGGGCCCAACTGGTGGTTATTTATTGGGATTTATTTTAACAGCTTTTTTTGCAGGAACGATAAAAGTAAAAAATGATCCAATAATTATATTTATTTATTTATTATTTTCTGTAAGTGCTGCTTACATATTTGGATTATTAGGATTGTGGAATTATATGGGTTTGGATAAAAATTTTAATCAAGTATTTTTATTAGGCGCTCAACCATTTTTACTTATTGAAATTTATAAAATTTTAATTCTTGCAGTACTATCAAAACAAATTCTTAAACTTAGAAAATTTATTTAGGTGATCTTTTAGATAGAATTCTTTGTAAAGTTCTTCTATGCATCTTAAGTCTTCTGGCTGTTTCAGAGACATTTCTATTGCATAATTCAAAAACTCTATGAATATGCTCCCACTTAACTCTATCTGCTGACATAGGGTTTTCTGGTGGTTCAGCTTTTTTCTCTGGGTCTGCTAGTAATGCTTTTTCAACGTCATCAGCATCTGCTGGCTTTGCAAGATAATCAATGGCTCCTTCTTTAATCGCTGCTACAGCTGTTGGTATATTGCCGTAACCAGTTAACATAATAATTCTACTAGTAGGATTAGAAATTTGTATTTGTTTTACAACCTCAAGCCCATTTCCATCGGCTAGTCTGAGGTCAATAACAGCAAAACCTGGTTTTTTTTCTATAACTGATTGAATACCTTTTTTTACACCTTCAGCTTGAAAAACTTCAAATCCTTTTTTTTCCATTGCTCTAGCAAGTCTGTCTCTGAAGGGATTGTCATCATCAACAATTAATAGGGATTTATTATCAAAATTACTTAGTTTTTGTAAATTAGCTTGTTCAACCATATACTTGATATGGTGTTTAATTTGATAATTTCAACACCTATTATTTGCTTTACATTAATTAACTATTACCTTAATTGCATAATTTATATGAAAGTTTTTAAATTTTTTTAAAAACTTTTTTTTATTAAATTTTTTTTGGAGACATAATGCAAAAATTTAAAACAATTGATGAGCTTGTAAATCAATTAAAACCCGAGCAACCTATTTATTGTATTAGGAAAAAATCGATACAATCAGCATCTACATATTTTAAAAGTAAATTTCCTGGAAAAGTACTTTACGCAGTAAAAACTAACCCACATCCTGAAGTTTTAAAAACAATAGTTGAGAGTGGTATTGAGAACTTTGATGTAGCCTCTATTCAAGAAATTAAAGATATAAGAGCAATTAATCCTAATGCAAAATGTTCATACATGCATACGGTTAAAAGTAGAGAAAGTATTAAAACAGCTTATTTTGACTATAATGTTAAAGCTTTTTCCCTAGATACTAAAGATGAATTAATAAAAATTATTGAAACAACTAGCCAGGCAAAAGACCTTGAATTATTTGTAAGAGTAGCTGTTTCAAATGAACATGCAGAAATAGATTTATCAAAAAAATTTGGAGCATCAATATCTGAAGCAACTGGTTTGTTGAGATTAACAAAACAATATTCAAAAAAAATAGGTTTAAGTTTCCATGTGGGATCTCAATGTATGCACCCTATTTCATATGCAAAAGGGATTGCAGATATTGGAAATATAATTAAAAAAACTAAAATTGTTCCAGATTACATTAATATTGGAGGTGGATTTCCTGCAATTTACCCAGATCTTGTGCCTCAATCCTTAGACAATTACTTTGAAGAAATAAAAAAAAGTTTAGCTAATTTAAATTTAGAAAAATCTCCTGAAATATTATGTGAACCTGGAAGAGCACTGGTTGCCGAAAGTGGATCAACGATTGTAAGAGTAAATCTTAGAAAAAAACAAAAGCTTTATATTAATGATGGAACGTATGGAACTCTCTTTGATGCTGGTACACCAAACATAGTTTACCCATCTCGTTTAATTAAAAATGGAAAAATAATATCTAAAAAATTAACTGCCTTTGATTTTTATGGCCCTACATGTGATAGTATGGACTATATGAAGGGACCATTCTTGCTTCCAAATAATATTAAAGAAAATGATTATATCGAGCTAGGTCAACTAGGTGCGTACGGTTTAACTTTTAGAACTCAGTTTAATGGTTTTTTTTCAGATGAAATTTATGAAGTAGAAGATGAGCCTATAATGACTCTTTATGGTAAAGACAGTAATAAAGATATATTAGTTGCCTAATGTCGGAAAATAAAAATTTAATTCATAATAGCAAAAAAAAATTCCTACAGCATCCAGTTGAACACATTGATATTACATCATTTGACGCAAGAAAAATTATTTCCTCCATGGAAAAAATGTCTTTCGTTTCAAGAGAAACAGCAAATGCAGCCAATATTTTTAATGAAATGATTCAAGATAAAGATTGCACTATTTTCTTAACATTAGCAGGATCAACATCTGCCGCTGGGTGCATGAATATTTATAGAGATTTAGTTAAATACAATATGGTTGATGCAATTATTGCTACTGGAGCATCTATAGTAGATATGGATTTTTTTGAAGCTTTGGGTTTTAAGCATTATCAAGGCTCACAATTTCAAGATGATACAGAGTTAAGAAAAAACTATATAGATAGAATTTATGACACCTATATTGATGAGGAAGAGCTTCAAGAATGTGACCAAAGGATATGTGAAATAGCTGATACCCTGGAACCGAGAAGTTATACATCAAGAGAATTTATTTATGAAATGGGTAAGTATTTAAAAAAACATTCTAAGAAAAAAAATTCTTTAATTGAAACAGCATATGACAATAATGTTCCTATATTTTGTCCTGCATTTACTGACTCAAGTGCTGGTTTTGGCTTAGTGACTCACCAAGAAAATAATCCAAAAAATCATATTACAATAGATTCAATTAGAGAACTTCGTGAATTAACGGAAATAAAAATTCAATCAAAAGGATCTGGCTTATTTATGATAGGTGGTGGAGTGCCAAAAAATTTTGTTCAGGACACCGTTATCTGTGCTGAACTTTTGGGAAAAGAAGTTGAGATGCACAAATATGCAGTACAAATTACAGTGGCAGATTCTAGGGATGGTGCTTGTAGTAGCTCAACATTAAAAGAGGCTAGCTCGTGGGGTAAGGTAGATATTACAAAAGAACAGATGGTATTTGCAGAAGCAACTAGTGTCCTTCCTTTAATTGCAAGTGATGCTTACCATAAGGGTGACTGGAAAAATAGAATGAGAAAAAATTTCTCAAAAATATTTAAATAACAGTGAAATATCTATCTAATAAAAAAGGATTTCTTGGAATTGATAATAATATCAATTTTAAAGAAAAAGTAGTTGTTGTTCCATTTGGTCTAGAAAAAACTGTAAGTTATGGTGGTGGTACCCGTAATGGTCCTAAAGAAATTATCAAAGCTTCACATCAAGTTGAATTATACGATGAAGAGTTACATTGTGAGCCCTACAAAAAAATTGGAATTAAAACTTTAAAACCTTTTAAAATTGATAAAGATATTAAAAAAGCTCTAAAAAAGATGTCTGATATAAATCAAGAAATATTAAATAAAAATATGTTTCCAATCACTCTTGGTGGAGAACACTCAATAACACCGGGATGTATTGTTCCATTTGTAAAAAAGCATAAAGAAATATGTTTACTGCATTTTGATGCGCACGCAGACTTAAGAGAAAGCTATAATGGTGAAAAGTTTTCTCATGCTTCTGCTATTAAAAGATGTTTAGACCATAAAAATGTATCCTTAATTTCATTCGGAATCCGGAATATATCTCAAAGTGAAATACCTTTTTTAAAAAAAAACTCATCTAGAATTAATATTTTTTGGGCAAAAGATAAAAAAATGTGGGACTTAAAAAAATTTAAAAAAATGATAAAGAATAAAACTGTATATTTAACTTTTGATGTTGATGGATTAGACTCAAGTATAATGCCTGCAACGGGTACACCCGAACCTGGTGGATTACTGTGGGATGAAACTTTAGACATTATAAAAATAGCTGCTAAAAATTCTAATATTGTTGGTGCAGATATAAATGAACTTTCACCTATAAAAGGTTTTAATTCTTACAATTTTCTTGTAGCAAAACTTGCTTATAAAATTTTATCTTACAAATTTTTATATTAAGCTTTTGAAGCTTTAAGAGTTCTCAATAATAATCTGAATGGAATTAACATCGCTAAAGCAACAAATATTTTAACCGTTAAATCGCCTAGAGATAAAGTAACCCATGGTATTCCTGTTGCATAAAATGAGATAGAGAAGAATAGAAATGTGTCAACGGTAGATCCAATTAACGAAGAAGTTAGTGGAGCAACAAACCATTTCTTTTGTCTTAAATAGTCAAAAATTTGAACATCCAATAATTGTGCAACCATAAATGCTATACCTGAACCTATGGCAATTCTGACTGAAATTAAGTCTGCAAAATTTGTTGAAAAGAAAAGAGTAAATACGACCCCTATAATAAAACCAACATAAACAATTTTTCTTGCAACTATTTTTCCATAAAATCTGTTAGCTAAATCAGTAATCAAAAATGCAACTGGATAGCTAAAAGCTCCATAGGTTAATATTTCTTCTAAGCCATAATAATGGATAGGAAATTGTACTAAATAATTTGAGGCTAAAACTACAATACCCATTACCAATGACAACAGCAAAAACAATTTGCTCATTAAGCTGATTTGCTAGGTGATACTTTGGGTGCTTTTTTTACGAATGGTGATTTAATTAATATACTTTTTTTTAATTTTTTTAATCTTGGTGATATATTTTTATTTCTTGCAGACTTTAAAAATTCATCAAAAGTACCTTTTTTATCAACACATCTCATGCCTGCATTGCTTACAGTCAGCGTTAAACTTCTTTTTAAAAGTTCACTTGTAAATTTTGTTTTTTTTAAATTTGGTAAAAATCTTCTATTAGTCTTATTATTAGCATGACTAACATTGTGACCTTTCATAGGTATTTTACCGGTTAATTCGCATTTTTTAGACATAATATTTATTGACTATATAAGATGAGTTAGTGACCTCGTCAAGTTTATTAGCTTTAATTAGTCTGTTTCTTGCCTATTATTTCTCTAAAATTCTTAATCCCATCAGCAATTAATATTTCTTTTAGCTCTTTTTTTATCTTTCCAACAATATTAGGGCCCTGAAAAACCATACCAGTATATAATTGAACATAACTTGCACCAGCTAAAAATTTTTTATGTACACTTTCCCCTGAATCCACACCACCTACTCCAATAATTTCAATTTTATTTTTTAATAATTTATAAAACTTACTTATTAATCTATTAGCTTCTTCTTCAAGAGGTTTCCCAGATAAACCACCTTTTTGATGTTTCAATATATTTTTTAATTTATCTCTATTTCCTGCAGTTGTATTTGAAACAATTATTGCACTTACTTTGTGTTCTAATAATATTTTACTTAATACTTCAATTTGTTCATCTGAAATATCAGGAGAAATTTTTACAACAATTGGTATTTTAGATTTAAGCTTAATTTTTTCTTCTTGAACTAAATTCATTAATTCATCAAATTTAGTTTCATCATGAAAACTTCTTAAGTTTTCTGTATTAGGCGAGGAAATATTAATCGTAATATAATCAGCAATATCATAAAAGGTCTTAAGGCCAATTAAATAATCATTTAGCCTATCATCGCTATCTTTATTGGGACCTATATTAATTCCCAATAAACCCTTATTTAAATTTGATCGAATTCTCTTGCTTACATTTTCTGATCCTAAATTATTAAATCCTAATCTATTTATAAGTGCTTGATCCTCAACTAATCTAAATACTCTTGGTTTTGGATTTCCATATTGTTTTAGTGGTGTAACAGTTCCCACTTCAACAAACCCAAATCCAAGTTTAAATAAAGAGTTATAAACTTCAGCATTTTTATCAAAACCAGCAGCCATTCCAATTGGGTTGTCTATTTCTTTACCAAATAGTTTAGTCTTAAACATTGGATCATCTTTATTTTCATCCATTAAATTTGGTGTTAAATTTAATTTTAAAGATTTAATTGCTAAATTATGAGCAGTTTCAGGATCAATTTTAAAAATTAGTGATCTGAATTTTGAAAACATTATTTTATTTTTTCTGTTATTAATTCTTTAGTTTCGTTAACTCCAAAAAAGCTTATGAAAAAACCCATTCTTGGACCATTCTCATCCCCAAACACAACTTCATAAATTAACTTAAACCAATCACGTAGATTTTCTGAATACCCATTTTCTTTTCCAGTTGAGTAAATTAATGTTTGAATATCCTCAGGTAACATTGTGTCATTACAATCGTCAAGAGTTTTAACTAGAGCCTCTAATGCTGTTTTTTCGTTTGAATTTGGTTTTTTGTATTTTTTTTGTAGCTTGATTACATCATTAAAATATTTAATAGCATAACCGATTAAATTATCAAAAATTAGATGATCTTTTTCTAAAATATCTTTTTTGTATTTTTTTACAAATTTCCAAAGTAATTCCTTTGAATCTGCATTACTTGCTTCTACTAAGTTTAAAAGCATTGAAAAACTCATAATAGTGTCTTCTTTAGGAATTGATCCATTATGAACATGCCAAACTGGGTTCATTAATAACTGTAATTCATTTTGATTCTTTGCTTTTTCCATAAAATCTAAATATTCATCAACAGTTTTTGGAACTATTTCTTTGTATAGTTTTTTTGCTCTTTTAGGATTTTGATACATATATAATGAAAGACTTTCAGGAGATGCATATTCTAACCACTGATCAATAGTAATTCCATTACCTTTTGACTTGGAAATTTTTTCTCCTTTTTCATCTAAAAATAATTCATAAGCAAAGCCAGATGGATTTGTTTTACCAATCAATTTGACTATTCTTGAAGATAATATTGCACTTTCAATTAAATCTTTTCCATACATTTCAAAATCTATATCAAGTGCATACCACCTCATAGCCCAATCTACTTTCCACTGTAATTTACAGTTTCCATCTAAAATACTTTTTTCAAGTTTTTTTCCATTATTATCAAAAATGATTTTAGATTTTTCTTTTAAGATTTCTAAAACTGGAATTTCTAATACTTTGCCAGTGTCTGGGCATATAGGTAAAAATGGACTATAAGTTCTTTGTCTTTCTTTACCAAGTGTAGGAAGAATTATATCCATAATACCCTGATATTTTTCTAAAATTAATTGTAACGTTGGATTAAAAAAACCACTCTTATAAAGAACTGAAGAACTTTTAAAATTATATTCAAATTTAAATTTATCTAAAAAATCTTTCAACATTTCATTGTTATGTTCACCAAAGCTTGAAAATTTTTCAAATGGATCTGGAACTTGAGTTAAGGGTTTATGAAGGTTTTTATTTAATAGTTCTTGATTTGGTACATTTTCAGGAACTTTTCTAAAACCATCCATGTCATCTGAAAAAGTTATAATTTCTGTTGGAATATCGGTTAACTGTTTTAGTGCATTAACCATCATTGAAGTTCTGGCAACCTCACCAAAGGTACCAATATGAGGTAATCCGCTTGGTCCATAGCCAGTTTGTAGAATAATCTTTCCTCTTTTTTCAATAAAGGATTTTCTTTCACGCAGCATCTTTTTAGCCTCAACAAAGGGCCATGCGTTGGTTTTATCTAAATTATCTTTTTCAATCACTTTGTTTAATAAGAAATATCTTATATTTGCTGTTATTATTAACTCTTATAGAGTTGAAATTTATTTACCATAAAATAATGTTCTTTCAAAATGTCTAATTATAAAACTGTTTTTTTTACCTTGGGTGTTTTACAAATTATTCTTGGAATTTCTATGATGATTCCAATATTGTCTCAATTTATTTATTCTGAAATGGACTCTTCCTTTGTGAGTGCTTCAATAATTTCTATAGTATTTGGTACTTTATTTTTTTTAACAAATTTAAATCATGATAAGAGGTTAAACTTACAACAAGCCTTCTTACTGACAGCACTCTCATGGTTAAGTATCGCAATATTCGGTTCTCTTCCTTTTGTTTTTTCTAGTCTTGAATTATCTGTTACCGATTCTTTTTTTGAAAGCATGTCTGGTATCACAACTACTGGATCTACAATTATTTCAAATTTAGAGAGTGCACCTAGATCAATATTATTATGGAGAGCCATGCTTCAATGGTTGGGTGGGATTGGTATTATTGTAATGGCAATAACTCTAATGCCAATAATGAATGTTGGTGGAATGCAATTATTCAAGATATCTAGCAATGATTCTTCAGAAAAATTGCTTCCAAAGTCTAAAGAGATATCCCTTAGACTAATTTATGTTTATTTAACGCTAACAACATTTTGTGCTGCTACCTATAAGTTTTTTGGTATGAATACCTTTGATAGTCTAACTCATTCCATGACCACAATAGCAACAGGTGGTTTTTCAAATTACAATGAGTCTATAGGATATTTCAACAGCCCATCTATTGAAATATCATCAATGTTTTTTATTATACTGGGTAGTTTACCTTTTATTGCTTATATAAAATTTTTAAATGGTAATAAAAAAATATTTACTTCAGATGTCCAAATTAAATCATTTATTAAAATAATTATTTTTTCAATTATTCTACTTTTTATCTATTCTCTTTTTCATAATAATGACCAGTCTCAAATTAATATGAGGGCAATTTTCTTTAATGTTATTTCTATTTTAACTGGTACGGGGTATGTTACTGGTGAATTTGATGGATGGGGAAATTTTCCACTAATTTTCTTTTTAACTTTAATGTTCATTGGTGGCTGTGCTGGCTCAACAACTTGTGGAATTAAGATTTTTAGAATTCAAATTTTATATCTATTTATTGTTAATCAATTAAAAAAAATTATTTATCCAAGGGGAATATTTGTGATTAAATATGATAAAAATAAAGTAGATGATAAATTTATGGCTTCGATCATCTCTTTTATTTTTCTCTACTTAGTAATATTTTTTTTAATAACTGCATTTCTGTCTTTAAGCGGTTTAGATTTTGTAACCTCAATCTCGGGTGCTGCTACATCAATTTCAAATGTTGGTCCAGGATTGGGCTCTATAATTGGCCCCAGTGGTAATTTTTCAAGTTTACCAGAAATGTCTAAGTGGGTTTTAAGCCTAGGAATGATATTGGGTAGATTAGAATTGTTTGCTATACTTGTATTGTTTCTACCTTCGTTTTGGAGAAATTAATTATGATTGAAATAAAAAAACAATCACTCTCAGAAACTTTTTCTATCTACTTAGATAAAAGAATGCTTAGAATATTGTTGCTTGGAGCTATCTCGGGTTTTCCATGGGTTTTAATAGGAAGTAGTTTGAGCTTATGGCTTAAAGAAGAGGGTTTGAGTAGATCTACAATTGGTTGGGCAGGATTGATATTTGCTGTTTACGCTTTTAACTATTTGTGGGCACCTCTTGTTGACAGACTTCAAATACCTTATCTAACAAAAAAAATTGGTCATAGAAAGGGCTGGATAGTCTTGATGCAAATTGCAATTTTAATTTGCCTTATTACTTGGAGTTTTATCAATCCCACAGAAAATTTAGCACTATTAATTACAGTTGGTTTAATCATTGCCATAGCTTCTGCTACACAAGATATTACTGTTGATGCCTTAAGAATTGAACAAATAGGTGAGGATGAAAGTAAATCAATGGCAGCTGGTGCAGCTATGGCTGTTGTTGGGTGGTGGAGTGGATATAAATTAGGCGGAGTAATAGCTTTGTTTACTGCTCAATATTTAGAAAATATTGGTGTTAGCAATTACTGGCAAATCACATTTTTAATTTTAGGTGTTGTGGTAATTTTAATGAATATAGGATTAATGTTTGTTCATGAGCCACTTACGACTGATAGACAACTTAAGCAAAAAGAGACTGATAATTTAATAGCAAATAAACTAGGGTCAAAAAATATTGTAACTACGTTTACTGCTTGGATCAGCAGTACATTGGGTGGTCCAATACTAAGTTTCTTTAAAAAGAATGGCTTTTCAGTTGCTATTGGAATTTTAAGTTTTATTTTTTTATTTAAAATTGGTGAGGCTTTTCTTGGGCGTATGTCGATAGTATTTTATAAAGAAATAGGATTTTCTAAAGGTGATATAGCTATCTACTCAAAAACTTTAGGATGGGTAACTACGGTTATCTTTACATTATTAGGTGGGCTTTTTGTAATTAGGTCTGGAGTTTTAAAAGCAATGTTTGTTGCTGGAATATTAATGGCTGCAACAAACTTATTATTTACTATGTTGGCGTGGAGCGAGAAATCTGAACTATTATTTGCTGTAGCAGTCATATTTGATGATATTGCAGCAGCTTTTGCAACAGTAGCATTTGTTGCATTTATTTCATTGTTAGTGGACAGAACCTATACCGCAACTCAATATGCATTGCTTGCCTCGATAGGAACAGCAGGCAGAACAACACTTGCATCATCATCTGGCGCTTTGGTAGACTGGTTAAATGGAGATTGGGGAATATTTTTTATCTTAACAGCTGTTATGGTAATACCGTCTCTAATCTGCTTATGGATTATTAAAGATAAACTAAAACTTCGTGAAAAATAGCTATTTTTATAAAAAAGCTCTATCAAATATTTACAAGAAACCATCTGAAGTTTCTGAGGTTACTTCTCAAATTATATATGGCGAAAAATTCAAAGTTTTATCAAAAAATAAAAATTGGTTAAAAATAAAAACATCATTCGATAATTATATTGGTTACATTAGGGATAAAAATTATTCAAGTGATCATAGTCCTACACATAAAATATTGAGTTTAAAGGCTAATATCTTTAATAAACAAAAAAATAAAACAAAATATTTTTTGCCATTTGCATCAAAGATTTCAATTATTCAAGAAAATAAAAAGTTTGTTGAATTTGAAAAAAATAAATGGATTTTAAAAAAAAATATTAAAAAAATTAATCATATAGAAAAAGACTACTTAAAAGTATTAAAATTATTTTTGAGAATTAAATACGTTTGGGGTGGTAAAACTTATAAAGGAATAGATTGCTCAGCTATTTTACAATTATTCTATTATTATAATAATATTTTTTATCCAAGAGATACAAAAGATCAATTAAGATATTCAAAAAGTAATGTTGAAACAAAAACATTTAAAAAAGGTGATGTTTTATTTTGGGAGGGACATGTTGCAATTTGTATTAATGCCAAAAAACTAATCCACGCATATGGACCTGAAAAAAAAGTTTTAATTATGTCTATAACAAAGACAATAGATAGAATTGAAAGAACAACAAAATTAATAGTAAAAAGAGTATCTTCTATAAAATTTTAACTTCTACCAAAATCTGGTTTATTAATATCTTGTTTTAATTTAATTATTTTTTTTCTAACTTTCTTGGTATCAGCTAATTTTTTAATAATAGATTTATTATTTTTAGATTGAATATCATTTTTAAATGAAAGTAAATTTTTAATAAATAAATCAATAACCTTTGTAATATTTTTTTGATTATTAAAAAATATGTCTCTCCACATAATTTCATTGGATGCTGCAATTCTTGAAAAATCTCTTAAGCCACCCGCACTAAATTTAATTAATTCAAATCTTTGTTGTTTTTCAAAGTCTGTTGCAGTTTTAACTAAATTATATGCAATTAAGTGAGGTAAATGACTTGTCATAGAAAAGACCGTGTCATGTTTTTTAGAGTCCATAATTGCAACTCTAGAACCAATTTTTTTCCAAAACTTACTTAGTACCCGAAGGTGTTTCCCATTAGTGTTTCTTTCTTTTATTAATATACACCACTTATTATGGAATAAATTTTTTACACCATGTTCAGGACCACTAACTTCTGATCCTGCTATAGGATGGCTAGACGTCCAAAAGATTCCTTTTTTTAATTTCTTTTTAATTAATTCCATAGATTTTTCTTTAGATGAACCAACATCTGTAATGATAGTTTTTGGTAAGAGGTATTTATTTATTTTTAAAATTATTTTTTCATACTCACTCAATGGGGTGCAAAATATTATCAAATCTACATTTGGAATAATTTTTTTGAAATCACTTGTAACTTCACAAGATAATTTTAATTTTTTAATTTTTATAATATTTAACTTAGATTTTTCATAAATAAATATTTTTTTTGCTATTTTTTTATCTACTATTGATCGTAATAATGAAGATCCAATTAAACCACATCCTATAATTAGAATATTTTTCATAATTAATTAAATATAACCTTAATTTCTTTGATAAATTTTGCGTTCTCTTTTTTAGATCCAATTGTTAATCTTAATTTGTTTTTAATATTATATCCATCTTCTGTGGATCTTAATATAATTCCTTTTGATTGTAGTTTGTTAAAAACATAATCAGCTGAAAATTTACATTTATCAAAATTTAGTAATAAGAAATTAGCTGTTACTTCGTTTGAAAAAATATTTATTTTTTCTAAAGTGTTTCTGACTTGATTTGCTTCTGTAATATTATGCTTTACAGATAGATTAATAAAATTTTTATCTTTTAAAGCTTCTGTTGCTGCAATTTGTGCGAGTTGGTTTACATTAAATGGTGGTTTAATTAAATTCATTGCATTAATAATTTTTTTTGAACCATAACCCCAACCAACTCTTAAAGAGGCTAATCCATAAATTTTAGAAAATGTTCTTATTACAACTACATTATCCTTATTTTTAAATAGATCTAGGCTTGACTTG
Source organism: uncultured Candidatus Pelagibacter sp. (assembly GCA_905616455.1). The sequence goes on from CAJQSW010000014.1 coordinate 21,392, forward strand.
TAATCTTTATTTTTCATATATTCAAAATACGCATCATCCAAGACTAATAAAATATTTTTTTTTAATTTTTTTCTTAATTCCAATAATTCTAATCTACTTAAATAAGTGCCTGTTGGATTGTTTGGATTAGCAATAAAAACTATTTTTGTTTTTTTTGTAACTTTTTTGATTATCTCTAACACTGAAACTTTAAAATTTTTTTCTTTTGAAAAAATAACTTTTGCTCCAACGATTTGTGCATAAATTCTATACATTAAGAAGCTATATTGAGGTACAATCACCTCGTCTGATGGTTTTAAATATAGCTGACAAATCATCTGAATTATTTCATCAGACCCTGCTCCACAAATAATCTTATTAAAATCACAATTAAATATATTTGAAATTTCTTTTCTTAAAACTTGGGCTTTACTGTCTGGATATTTAGACAGGATTAAATTTTTATTATTTAATACTTTCTTAACTTTTGAGCTAACACCTAGTGCTGACTCATTCGCTGATAATTTGACGATATTTTTGAGTTTACCTATATTTGATTTTCCTGGTTTATAGGCCTCTATTTTAAATTTTTTAAACTTTGGAACTGTCATTCTATCAATCTTATAAATAAAATATTAAACTTTCATACAGAATAAATCATTTTTTAAAAAATTTGACATAAGAAATACTATCTAGTACAAAAAATGTGCGCTGATTTAACTGAATTGCGAGCGCTTAAAAAAAACCGCTAAATAAGTTTTTTTATCTCACAATTCAAATTCAGCTATTATTTATGAATAAAAATTTAAACATAAAAAGCATAATAATTGATAAACCACTAAAATTAGATTGTGGTCAGACTATTAATAATTTTCCTTTAGCTTATGAGACTTATGGTGCTCTTAACGATAAAAAAGATAATGCTATTTTAGTCTTTCATGCTTTAACTGGTGATCAATTTGTTTCTGGAATAAACCCAATAACTAAAAAAGATGGTTGGTGGTCATATGCTGTTGGTCCTAATAAGGCTATTGATACAAAAAAATATTTTGTGATTTGTGCTAATGTAATTGGTGGATGTTTGGGTTCTTTTGGCCCTAGTAATACTAACACTGAGATAAATAAAGTTTATGGAACCACCTTCCCTATTATTACAATAAACGACATGGTAAATGCACAGCACAACCTTTTAGATTTTTTTAAAATTAAAAAATTATTTGCAGTCATGGGTGGATCTATGGGTGGTATGCAAGTACTACAATTTATAAGTAATTTTCCTGATAAGGCAAAAATAGCAATTCCAATTGCTTGTACTTCTAGTCATTCAGCACAAAATATTGCTTTTAACGAACTTGGTAGGCAATCTATAATGGCTGACACTAACTGGTTAAATGGAGACTATGCAAATCAAAATAAAAACCCTGATAAAGGTTTATCTGTTGCAAGAATGGCTGCTCATATAACTTATTTATCTAAAAATGGTTTACAAGAAAAGTTTGGAAGAAAATTGCAAGAAAGAGATGATTTAAAATTTAGTTTTGATGCAGATTTCCAAATAGAAAGTTATTTAAGACATCAAGGCTCTGTATTTGTTGATAGGTTTGATGCCAATAGCTATTTGTACATCACAAGAGCGATGGATTATTTTGACTTAACCAAAGAATATGGTGGAAATTTATCACAGGCATTTTCTAAAACTCAAACTAAGTTTCTCGTTATATCATTCACTTCTGATTGGCTATATCCAACGGCTGAAAATAAAGAAATTGTTATAGCTTTAAATGCTATAGGTGCCGACGTCGCATTTGTTGAAATTGAGTCAGATAAGGGACACGATTCTTTTCTTCTCAATGTTCCTGAGTTTTTAAACACTTTAAAAGATTATATTAATAATTCGTATTCAAAAAACTAAAAATGAAACAAGAATTTAAAATAATCTCAGATTTAATTGAAAAAAATACAAGAGTTTTAGATGTTGGCTGTGGAGATGGAACATTAATGGAATTTTTAAAAAATAATAAAGAAATAGACATCAGAGGCATTGAAATTTCTAAAAATAATTCTCAAAAATGTGTAAGCAAAGGTCTTACTGTAATTGAGGGGGATGCCGAGAAAGATCTTTCCCAATTTCCAGATGGCTCTTTTGATTTTGTGATTTTAAGTCAGACACTTCAAGCTTTCCTAAATCCAGAAATAGTTATTCAGGAACTTTTAAGAGTGGGGAAAAAAGCTATTGTTACTGTACCAAATTTTGGATTTTGGAAAGTAAGACTTCATTTATTGATCAAAGGAACAATGCCTATTACAAAAAATCTACCTGATGAATGGTACAACACTCCAAATCTACATATGTGTACAATTAAAGATTTTTATAACTTTTGTTACGATAGAGAAATTAAATTAGATAAAGCATTAGCACTTCATAATGAAAAAACCTCTTCTATCAATGAAATAAATCTAAATATTAAAAATCTGTCAGCTGAATTGGGAATCTTTTTAATTAAAAGATAGATGAAAATTCAAATAATTCCTTGTCTACAAGATAACTATTCTTACTTGATAATTGATAGAAAAAATAATACCGCATGCGTAATTGACCCTAGTGAAGCTGATCCTATTATTGAATATTTAGAAAATAATAAGATTAAATTAAAGTTTATATTAAATACACATCACCATTATGATCATGTTGGTGGAAATAAAAAATTAAAAGAAAAATATGGAGCAAGTGTTGTTGGGTACGTGGGAGACAAACAAAGAATTCCTGAAATAGATATATTGCTTAATGATCAAGAAACTTGGATACATAAAAATTTTGAAGCTAAGATAATCTATATTCCAGGACACACTCTTGGTCACATATGTTTTTACTTTTATAAAGAAAAATCAGTTTTTACTGGTGATACTCTTTTTTCTTTAGGATGTGGAAGGATATTTGAAGGTACATACTCTCAGATGTTTGATTCTTTAATGAAATTAAAGGAGCTACCAGAAGACACTAAGGTTTATTGTGGTCACGAATATACCAAAAAAAATTCAGATTTTTGCTTAACTCATGATGCAAATAATGATAATCTCAAATCTAAGGTACATCGTATAGATGCAAAGTTAAAAAATGGTCTACCCACTATTCCATCAACTATTAAGGATGAATTAGAGTGTAATATTTTCCTTAGGTCTAACAATGTGAAAACCTTTTCAAAATTAAGGGATTTAAAGGATAATTTCTAACTTATTCGGACTTGACTATAATAGGCTCGAGACTATATTGCTGCTTATAAAAAATAGATTAAACAATGTCATACGCAATCATACAAACAGGTGGAAAACAGTACAAAGTAAAGGCTGGAGAAATACTTAAAATCGAGAGATTAGAAGATTCTAAAGTTGAAACTAAAATAGAATTTAAAGAAATCCTCGCGTATGGAGATGATAAAACAATAGAAGTTGGTTCACCAACTGTTGAGGGTGCAAAAGTTGAGGCTGACCTTGTTGAAAATGGTAAAAACAGAACAATACTAATCTTCAAGAAAAGAAGAAGACAAAATTCAAGAAGAAAAAATGGTCATAGACAACAATACTCATTAATTAGAATTAGTAAAATTTTTTCAAAAGATGGGAAAGTTTTAGCTGAAGCAGAAAAAATGGTTAAACCAAATAAAAAAATTGAAAAAGTGGAAGCTAAAATAGAAGCAGAAGCGATAAGTAAATAGATTATGGCTACAAAAAAAGCAGGTGGATCATCGAGAAATGGACGAGATAGTGCTGGTCGTAGACTTGGCGTTAAGAAGTATGGTGGTGAAGCAGTAATTCCTGGAAACATAATTGTTAGACAAAGAGGAACAAAAATTTTTCCTGGTGAAAACGTGGGTATGGGTAAAGATCATTCAATTTTTTCTGTTGTTGAAGGAAAAGTAGTATTTAAAAAGGGTAGATTAGACAGAACATTCGTTTCAGTAAAACCCAATTAGTAGTACAACTAAAAACTAACAGTTGTATTATGAAATTCCTAGATCAAGTAAAAATTTATGTAAAGGCTGGTAACGGTGGGAATGGGTCTCCTAGTTTTCGTAGAGAAAAATTCATTGAGTACGGTGGACCTGATGGTGGAGATGGTGGTAAAGGTGGTACCATATTCTTAAGATCAGAAAGAAACTTAAATACTCTTATTGACTATAGATTTCAACAACATCACAAAGCCGGAAGAGGAGTAAATGGTTCTGGACAAAATCGTACTGGTCATGGTGGAGATGATTTATTTTTAAAAGTTCCAACAGGCACACAAGTTTTTGAAGAAGATAACAAAACTTTAATTTATGATTTTAAAAAAGAAGGTGAAAAATTTGTTGTAGCTAAGGGTGGTAAGGGTGGTCTTGGGAATACTAGATTTAAAAGTTCCACAAATAGAGCTCCAAAAAAATTTACAAAAGGTGCAATAGGTGAAGAGTATGTAATTTGGCTTCAATTAAAAACTATTGCTGATGTTGGCATTGTAGGTTTGCCTAATGCGGGTAAATCTAGTTTGTTAGCATCCATTACAAATGCCACACCTAAGATAGCAAATTATAAGTTTACAACTTTGAATCCAAACCTTGGTGTTGCAACTTATGATGATAAAGAAATAACTTTAGCTGATATCCCTGGTCTAGTTGAGGGCGCACATGAGGGTGTAGGTCTTGGAATTCAGTTCTTAAAACACATAGAAAGATGTAAAACTTTGATGCATTTAATTGATATTACTGATGAAAATATTGAAAATGCATATCAACAAGTTAAAAAAGAGCTTGGTACCTACAGTAAAGAGATCCTTGAAAAAAAAGAAATAATTGTATTAAATAAAATAGATTTATTAGACAAAGAAGAGGTAGATGAAATTGTGAAAAATTTTTCTAAAAATAAAGAATCTGAGGTAATAACCCTTTCAACATTGGATAAAAGATCTATATCAAAAGTTAAAGCTAAATTACTCGCATATGTATCTTAAGAATTCTAAGGTAATTGTTATTAAAATTGGTTCATCTTTACTAATTGATTATAATAAAAAAGTTAGAAGAAAATGGCTTTTAGAATTTTCCAAAGATATTCGAGAACTAATTAAAGAAAATAAGAAAGTTATTATTGTAAGCTCAGGTGCTATTGCAATGGGTTGTAAAAAACTTAACTTAAGTAAAAAAAATCTTAAAATTGACAAAAGTCAAGCAGTGGCATCAATTGGACAAATTGAGCTTATGAATTTATTTTCTGAAATATTTGTAAAACAAAAGATTAATATATCTCAAATTTTACTTACACTAGAAGATACTGAACAAAGAAGAAGAGCACTCAATGCCAAAAGAACATTTGATAATTTATTTCAGTTAGGCTTTGTTCCCATTGTTAATGAAAATGACACCACAGCAACTGCAGAAATCAAATATGGTGATAACGATAGATTGGCTTCTAGGGTTGCTCAAATATCTGGTGCAGACTCACTGATACTTCTTTCTGATGTTGATGGTCTTTACACTCAAAATCCAAAAATTTATAAAAATGCAAAGTTAATTAAAGAGATAAAGAATATAGACAAAGATATAGAAAAAATTGCCACCAAAAGTATTGGTGAACATGGAACGGGTGGCATGAAAACTAAAATTGATGCAGCAAAAATTTGTCAACTGTCAGGGTGCAGAATGGTAATTGCTAATGGTCTATTAATGAGGCCTATTAAAAAAATAATTGAAGATAAAAACTGTACGTGGTTTTTGCCAAAAGTAAGCAAATTAGATGCTAGAAAAAAATGGATTATCAGCTCAATTTCACCTAAAGGACAAATTATTATTGATGATGGTGCCACACAAGCTCTTTCAAATGGCAAGAGTTTATTAGCAGCAGGAATTACAGAGGTATCCGGTAACTTTAAAAAAGGTGATCACATAAAAGTTTTAAATAAAAAAAATTATGAATGCGCTAGAGGTTTAAGCTCATTTTCATCTGATGAAATATTAAGAATTATGGGGCATCATTCTAAAGAAATTGAAAAAATATTAGGATATGTTTCGAAGTCTGAAGTTATACATAAAGATGATATGGTAGAGGTATAAAATGAGTCGATATATGAATTTAATAGGGCAAAATGCTAAAAAAGCATCTCTTGAAAGAGTTAATACTTTGTTAAAAAATAAAATTTTAAAAAGGTATGCCTTATTATTAGATAAAGAAAAAGATTCTATAATTATAGCAAACACAAAAGATGTGAAATTTGCTCTAAAAAAAGGATTAAAGAATAATCTAATTGATAGACTAACTATTGACTCAAAAAAATTAGACAATATTAGAAACTCAATAAAAAAAATTATCAAACTAAAAGATCCTGTTAATAATATTCTTGAGAAATGGAGTAGGCCCAATGGATTAAAAATTAAAAGAGTGTCTATACCTATTGGTGTTATTGGGGTTATATATGAAAGTAGACCCAATGTTACTTCAGATGTTGCTGGCTTGTGTTTTAAATCTGGAAATACTGTAATTTTAAAAGGTGGGTCAGAAGCGATAAACACTAATAAAGTCTTAGCTAAATTATTTCGAAAAGCTCTCAAAGAAAATGGTGTTAATGAAAATTTTATTCAATTTGTAGATTCTAAAGACAGAAAATTAGTTGATTTTATGCTTTCAGAAATGAAAGGTTATATTGATGTAATCATACCTCGTGGAGGAAAAAATTTAGTAAAAAGAGTCCAAGAGTTTTCAGCAGTACCCATTATTGGACATCTAGAGGGTCTATGCCACACATTTGTTGATAAAGATGCAGACATAAAAATGGCTATAAATATAATTTATAATGCTAAATTAAGAGATACCAGTATTTGTGGTGCTACCGAAACAATTTTACTTCATGAAAAGATTGTTAAAAAATTTTGTAATCCTATTTTAAAAAAACTTGAAGAAAATAACTGTAAAATATATGGAGATCATTTTTTAAACAAACATTATAAAGGTAAAATTTCTATTGCAAAAGAGGTGGACTGGTCTACAGAATACTTAACAACAACAGTATCTGTAAAGACTGTAAAAAACTGTGAAGAAGCAATCAACCATATTAACCAATATGGAACCATGCATACGGATTCTATAATTACTAAAAATAAAAATACTGCTGAAAAGTTTTTAAAAAGTGTTAAAAGCTCAATAGCCATGCATAACACATCCACCCAGTTTGCTGATGGAGGTGAGTTTGGTTTTGGTGGAGAGGTTGGTATTTCAACAAACACACTTCCTCCAAGAGGTCCTGTAGGTTTGGGGCAACTTATTTCTTACAAATACGAAGTAGTTAGCAATGGCAAAACTAGAAAATAAGTTGAAATCTCAAAAAATTAGAATTGGTATTTTGGGGGGTACTTTTGATCCTGCTCATAAAGGGCATTTGGAGATATCCTTGCAAGCTAAAAAAAGATTTAAACTAAAAAATATTATCTGGGCAATTACAAAACAAAATCCATTTAAGAATGAAAGTAGCTCTAGCTTAAGAAGTAGAACGCAGTTTGCTAAAAAATTAATAGGCAAAAATGCTTTTATTAAAGTTAAATTTTATGAGGATAAAATAACCTCTAATAGAACAATTAATTTAATCGAACATTTAAATAATAAAAAAAAATTTGAAATATATTTCATTATGGGTGCCGACAATCTTATTAACTTTCATAAATGGTATAAATGGAAGTCTATTATAAAGAAGTGCAATATTCTTGTATTTGATCGTCAAGGCTATAAAGCTAAATCTTTAAAGTCAGTGACTTTTAATGGGACAAATAAAAAAAACCTAACATTTATCAATTTTAAAAAGGTCAATATTTCATCTTCTCAATTAAGAAAAATTTGATAAGGTTTATTTAATTAATGCAAAAAAATAAAGATCTCAAAAGCATCATATTAGATACTCTGGATTCCAATAAAGCTTTAGATATAATTTCCATCGACCTTAAAAATAAAAGTTCCATGGCAGACTATATGATTATAGCTAGCGGAACCTCTTCAAGACATATTCAAGCTTTATCAGAGCAAGTATTAGAAAAACTAAAAACTAATGGAGTTAAAAATTCTAAGATAGAAGGAAAAGAAAGTTTAGATTGGAAATTAGTTGATGGTATTGATTTAATTGTTCATATTTTTAATCCTGATAAAAGAAAATTTTATGAGCTTGAAAAAATATGGTCAGAACTAATTCCTAAAGAAAAAGTAATGATATAAATCTTATGAAAAAATTATTATTTTTTATCACCATATCTTTATTTTTTTTTGAAAAAAGTTTTTCTGAAAATTCTGATATATATAAAAAAATAGACTTATTTGGTGAAGTCCTTGAAAAAATTAATAAAGAGTATGTTGATGAGGTAGACCAGTCCAAAAGTATGGATGCTGCAATAAATGGATTACTGCAATCTCTAGATCCCTACTCTGCATATATGACTCCTGAAAGTTTTGAAGGTATGCAAACTGAAACGAGTGGTAAGTTTGGTGGTCTTGGGATTGAGGTTGGCATGGAGTCAGGTGTTGTAAAAGTAATCTCTCCTATAGATAATACACCAGCTTCAAGAGCAGGATTAAAAGCAGGAGATTACATTGTAAAAATTGACGGTGTGCAGGTGCAAGGTAAATCATTAATGGATGCTGTTGATTTAATGAGAGGGCTTGTTGGATCTAGTATTGAAATAACCGTTAGAAGACGTGGTGTTAAGAAAGCGCTGATCTTTAATATAACAAGAGAAATTATTCAGGTTCAATCAGTTAAGTCTGAACTCATTGATAATAGTATTGGCTACATTAGACTAACTTCTTTCAATGAAAATAGTAGTAAACAAATTAAAGAGAAAGTTAAAAAACTAAATAAAAATAAAAATTTAAAAGCTTATATTTTAGATTTAAGAAATAACCCTGGCGGTTTACTTTCTCAGGCAATTAAAATTTCAGACTTCTTTTTAGAAAATGGTGAGATTGTATCAACTAAAAGTCGAACAGTTTCAGAGAACAGAAAATGGTTTGCTAAAAAAGGTGATATAACTGGAGGTATGACACTAATAGTACTTATTAATTATGGTTCAGCTTCTGCATCAGAAATAGTTGCTGGTGCATTAAAAGATCACAAAAGAGCAATTATACTTGGAGAAAATAGCTATGGAAAAGGTTCAGTTCAATCAATAATTCCTTTAAAAAATAGAGGTGCCATCAGATTAACTATTGCAAAATATTACCTTCCTTCAGGGAAATCTATTTCTAAAGTAGGTGTAACACCTGATATTGAAATTGCAGAAGGATCAGAAGACTTTAAGTTTAACACTGAAACAGATAATCAACTAAAATTTGCTTTAAAGCTACTCAACGGATAAATGACAAACAAGAATTTAAGTTTACCCCTTAGAAGTGGAGTTGGGATTGTTGTGTTAAATAAAGATAATAAAATCTTTGTTGCAAAAAGAATAGATAATCAAAAAAATTTCTGGCAAATGCCTCAAGGTGGTGTTGATGAGGGTGAAGATTACTTAACTGCTGCCTATAGAGAATTAGAAGAAGAAACTAGTATAAAAAATGTTGACTTAATAAAAGAACTTGATGGTTTAATCTCTTACGATCTACCTAAAAATTTACTAGGTGTGATATGGAAAGGCAAGTATAGAGGTCAAGAACAAAAGTGGTTCGTAATGAGATTTTTAGGGCAAGATAGTGAAATTAATATTAAAACTAAAAATCCAGAGTTCTGTGAATGGAAGTGGATTGACCTTGAAAAGATTACTGACCTAGTTGTAGACTTTAAATTACACGTATATGAGGATGTTAAAAAAAAAGTTACCGAGATTTTTAGTTAAGAGTTTTTAGCACATCAATTTTTTGATCCACTAAATATTTATTTTGATCTGTAATTTCACTATTTTTTGAATACTCTTCTGCTTGTGTGAGTAGTTCACTAATTTTATCTTTATCAAAATCTTTGATATCAAAAATTGAGCTTGTTAGTACTGATAAATTATTGTTCTTAAATTCAACAATTCCATCTTCAACATAATAATGTTCCTCTCCAGACTTAGAAAAGATTTTAATAATACCTGGCTTTAGGAATGAAATAATTGAGATATGATCCTTTAAAATCCCCATTTCTCCTTCAAAAGCAGGTACAACAACTTCTGTTACATCTTCTTTTGAAAGAAAAGATTTTTCTGGGTTTACGATTTCTATTTTGAACTCTTCACTCATTATGCGGCAGCTTCCTTCGCCATTTTTTCTGCTTTTTCTATAGCTTCTTCAATTGTACCCACCATATAAAATGCAGCTTCTGGTAAATGATCATACTCACCGTTACATATTGCAGCAAAACCCTTAATTGTAGATTCTAAATCTACTAACTTTCCTGGAGAGCCAGTAAAGACTTCAGCAACAAAGAAAGGTTGGGATAAGAATCTTTGAATTCTTCTAGCTCTAGCTACTGTTAATTTATCTTCTTCAGAAAGCTCATCCATTCCTAAAATCGCAATAATATCTTGAAGGGATTTATAAGTTTGAAGAATTTTTTGCACTTCTCTAGCAACTCTATAATGCTCATCTCCAACTATTCTAGGATCTAAAATTCTAGAAGTAGAGTCTAAAGGATCAACTGCTGGATAAATTCCAATTTCAGCTATTTGTCTAGATAATACTGTTGTTGCATCTAAGTGAGCAAAAGATGTGGCAGGTGCTGGATCAGTTAAGTCATCTGCTGGTACATAAATCGCCTGCACAGATGTGATTGATCCTTTATTAGTTGTTGTAATTCTTTCTTGAAGATTACCCATATCTGTTGCAAGTGTGGGCTGATATCCAACAGCTGAAGGAATTCTTCCTAAAAGTGCTGAAACTTCTGATCCCGCTTGAGTGAATCTAAAAATATTATCAACAAAGAAAAGTACGTCTTGTCCTTCTTGATCTCTAAAATACTCAGCTACAGTTAAGCCTGTTAAGGCAACCCTTGCTCTAGCTCCTGGAGGTTCATTCATTTGACCATACACTAGTGCCGCTTTTGATCCTGGTCCCTCTGGCTTAATAACTCCTGAATCTATCATCTCATGATAAAGATCATTTCCCTCTCTAGTTCTTTCTCCAACACCAGCAAATACAGAAAATCCACCATGTGCTTTTGCTACGTTGTTAATTAATTCCATAATAAGCACTGTCTTACCAACACCAGCACCACCAAATAGACCAATTTTTCCACCTTTGGCATATGGCGCTAATAGATCAACTACCTTAATTCCAGTAACTAGAATTTCTGTTTCGGTTGATTGGTCACTAAATTCAGGTGCAGCTCTGTGAATTGGCCACTTTTCTTTTGTTTTAACTTCACCTTTTTCATCAATAGGTTCACCTATTACATTTATAATTCTTCCTAAAGTTTCTGGGCCAACTGGAACCATAATGGGAGAACCAGTAGCAGTTACTTCGTCTCCTCTTTTTAATCCCTCTGTAGCATCCATTGCAATTGTTCTAACACTTGATTCTCCAAGGTGCTGGGCAACTTCCAAAACTAGTCTGTTATCACCATTTTTACATTCTAATGCTGATAAAATTTCTGGCAGTTCTCCATCAAATTTTACGTCTACTACTGCTCCAATAATCTGTGTAATTTTTCCTTTGCTCATAATTATAAACTTTCCGCTCCTGATATGATTTCGATTAGTTCTTTTGTAATAGCTGCTTGACGACTTCTATTATACTCAATAGTAAGCTTGTCAACCATTTCACCTGCGTTTCGAGTGGCACTATCCATTGCGCTCATTCTTGAACCCTGTTCGCTAGCTGAATTTTCTAACATTGCTTTAAAAATCTGTGTAGATATGTTTTTAGGCAATAAATTACTTAAAATTTCATCTTCATCCGGTTCAAATTCATAATTATCATCAGACGAATTTCCTTCTACTTCAGATGTTTTTAAAGGTATTATTTGTTGTTCTTGTGGTATTTGAGTAATTACATTTTTAAATTTATTATAAAAAATTGTACATACATCAAATTCCTTTTTTTCAAAATTTTTAATTATCAGCTTACCTACTTTTTCTGCATCTAAATAATTAATAGTTTTTGAATCTTTAAATGATATTTTTTCAACTATGTTGTCTTTGTAAACTCTCTTTAATTGATCATAACCTTTAGAACCTACGGTTATAATTTTTAAAGTTTTTTCTTCTTGAGATATCTTTTTAAAATATGCTTTAGCTTTTTTAATGATGTTTGAGTTAAAACCACCACAAAGGCCACGATCAGATGTTAAGACTATACATAAATGTATTTTTTCTTCACCTGTTCCTGATAGTAACTTTGGTGAATTTTCCTTATCAGAAATACCACTAGATAAATTAAGAATAATGTTATTCATTTTTTCAGAATAAGGTCTTCCCTTTTCAGCATTTTCTTGTGCTTTTCTTAGTTTAGCAGCCGCAACCATTTTCATAGCTTTGGTTATTTTTTGTGTAGACTTTACACTTGCTATTCTCTTTTTTAAATCATCTAGCGTTGCCATATATTATGAATTAAAATTTTTCTTAAGCTCCATTATTACTTCGACCAATGATTTTTCCGTATCTTCTTCAAGCTTACCCGAGCTTAAAACAGATTCTAAAATTTCAGGTTTTTCAGATTTACATTTTTCAATAATTTTAGATTCAAAGTCGGCGATATCTTTAAGATCTACATCATCCAAATAACCTTTAACTCCACAAAAAACTGAAATTACCTGTTCAGCCACTGTCATTGGGGAATATTGTTTTTGTTTTAGAAGTTCAGTTAATTTTGAACCTCTGTTTAAAAGTTTTTGAGTTGACGCATCTAAATCAGATCCAAATTGTGCAAAGGCAGCCATTTCTCTATATTGAGCAAGTTCAAGTTTCATAGAACCAGAAACTTTTTTCATTGCTTTTGTTTGTGCTGCAGATCCAACTCTGGAAACTGATAAACCTACATTAATCGCTGGTCTAATTCCTTGGTTAAACAATTCTGTTTCAAGAAATATTTGTCCATCAGTAATTGAAATCACGTTGGTTGGAATAAACGCTGAAACGTCTCCACCTTGTGTTTCAATTATTGGAAGAGCTGTTAATGATCCCCCACCATGCTCATCACTAAGCTTGGCAGCTCTTTCAAGTAATCTACTGTGTAAATAAAATACATCTCCTGGGTAAGCTTCCCTTCCTGGAGGTCTTCTTAATAAAAGTGACATCTGTCTATAAGCTACAGCCTGTTTAGATAAATCATCATAAATGATTAATGCATGCATACCATTATCTCTATAAAATTCACCCATGGTACAACCTGTATAAGGCGCTAAGAATTGAAGTGGTGCTGCATCTGAAGCCGTAGCAGCAACAATCGTTGTGTACTCCATTGCACCGGCTTCTTCTAAAGTTTTTTGAATTTGTCTAACTGTAGATCTTTTTTGACCTATAGCTACATAGATACAATAAAGTTTTTGTTTTTCATCACCAGATTCGTTTATTTTTTTTTGGTTGATGATTGCATCAATAGCGACTGCAGTTTTTCCTGTTTGTCTATCACCAATAATTAATTCACGTTGTCCTCTTCCAACTGGTACTAGACTATCAATTGATTTTAAACCTGTTTGCATTGGTTCACTAACAGATTGTCTTGGTATAATTCCAGGAGCTTTTACTTCAACTCTACTTCTTTTTGTTGCTTTATCTAAAGCACCCTTACCATCAATTGGATTTCCTAATCCATCAACAACTCTTCCTAACAATTCCTTTCCAACAGGTGTATCAACAATACTTCCTGTTCTTTTAACAACGTCACCTTCTTTAATTTTTCTATCATCTCCAAAAATTACAACTCCAACATTTTCACTTTCTAAGTTTAGAGCCATTCCTTTTGATCCGTCAGAAAATTCTACCATCTCTCCAGCTTGAACGTTATCTAGCCCGTAAACTCTAGCAATACCATCTCCTACTGACAAAACTTGACCAACCTCAGTCACTTCTGCTTTATCGCCAAATTTTTTAATTTGTTCTTTTAATATCTTTGTTACTTCTGATGGGTTTATATCCATTTATGCCTCTATCATCCTATTTTCGATTTGTTGTAATTTATTTTTAATGGAAGTGTCCACCATTGTGCTTCCTACTTGCACAATCAAACCCCCAATTAAACTTGCGTCATGTTTGTAGTTTAATTTTATTTTTGAACTAAAATTTTTGGTTAATTCTTCTTTTATGTTGTTAACTTCAATTTCTGTAAGATCTTTCGCAGAAGTCAATTCTGCTTTTAATTCACCTCTTTTAATTGAGCATGTATCAACAAAACTTTTTAAAATTTTTTCCACATAAAAAAATCTTCTCTTGGATATTAGAAAGCCTAAAAATTTTGTTAATAATTCATTTAATTTATATTGATCTGAAATTTTTTTTAAGGCATTAAGCTGATCTTCTTTAGTGTTTGTTGGGTCTTTGATTAAAGACTTAAAATCTTCACTTAAAGTGATTAAATTAATAATTGACGCTGAATGGACTTCAATCTCACTTAACATATTAGCTTCTGTGGCTAACTCGTAAAGTGCCAGTGAATATCTGCCAGCTGATGTTTCAGAAAAACCTTTATTTTTGCTCAATTTATTGTCCCTTATAAATAATTGAAGATTTATTAAAATTCTGCTTTAATTAACATATGACCCTGAGCTCTTCAAGTCACACGTTGTCTAAAAAGTGTTATTTTTTGTCTATTAATTGAAGTTTATTGGGTCAACATCAACTGTTAGTTTCATTCCAGCAGGAAATTTGAATTTTTTAATGATTTTTGCTAGTGAGTTTTGGACTTTTAAAGATTTTCTACCTCTGATCAAAAGTCTTACTCTGAACTTTTTTTTTAATCTAAATATAGGAGCGTTTACAGGTCCTAGAACTCTACCTTCGACAGCACTTTCTATAAAAACTTTAAACTTAAAAGCTTCCTTTTCAAGCTCTCTTTCATTGCTGCCAGTAATTATTAAAGCAATAAATCTCTGAAACGGTGGAAGATTATTTTCCCTTCTAATTTCAAGTTCTTTATCTAAAAAAATATCAGGATCTTTATTTGTAATGTCTGTTATCATTTTGGTATCTAAATTATAAGTTTGAAAATAAACAGTTGCTGGCTTTCCTGTCCTTCCTGCTCTACCTGAAAGTTGGTGATATAATTGTAAATTCTTTTCTGCGCCACGTAAGTCATGTCCTTGTGATGATAAATCAATATCAACAACAACAATACAGTTTAAACTTGGAAAGTGGAATCCTTTAGAAATTAATTGAGTTCCAATTAAAATTTGAATTTTATTATCTATAATTTTTTCTAAAACATCTGCTGAACTTTTTTTATTCATTGTATCGCTAGAAAATATAGTTGTTTCCTTGGTGGGGAAAATTTTTTTTACTTCTTCAGATATCCTTTCAACTCCAGGCCCACTAAAAATAAAATCACATTTTCCTTCTTTCGAACAGTCCCTATTTAGTAAAGCTTTGTATCCACAGTAGTGACATAATAAATTTTGTTTGTTTTTGTGATAAACTAAATTTATTGAACAATTTGGACATGAAAAACTATTAAAACATTTTTTACATAATACATGGGGTGAAAATCCTCTTCTATTTAAAAAAAATAATACTTGATCTTTTTTTTCAAGATGAAATTTTACTTTCTCAATTGTTTCTTTTGATATCCAAGATTGAGATTCTAACTTTGAATTATTAAGATTAATTATTTCATATTTCGGTAAAGATGCGTTTAAATATCTTTGATCAAGTTTTGATAAACTATATTTGCCTTTTTTAATATTATCATAAGTTTCAATAGAGGGGACGGCTGTTATTAAATTAATTGGAATATTTTCAAAGGATGCTCTAGAAATTGCCATGTCTCTTGCATTGTAAGTTACTCCCTCATCTTGCTTATAAGATTGATCATGTTCTTCATCAACAATGATTAATCCTAGTTTTTTAAAAGGTAAAAACAATGAGGACCGAGCACCAATTACAACTTTAATTTTATCATTTGCTATTCCGCTCCAAATAATTTCTTTTTTTTTTTTTGAAATACCTGAGTGCCACACAGCAGGCTTGAATCCAAAAAAATCTATAAATTTATTTTGAAATTGTCCTGTTAATCCAATTTCTGGCAGTAAAATTAATCCTTGAAAACCCTTATTTATTATCTCTTTTAAAGCCTCAAAATAAACCATCGTTTTACCAGACCCTGTAGTGCCTTGTAAAACATGAACTCTAAATTTTTGATTTAATACATTCATTTTTTTTAATGAATCTTTTTGCTCTTTAGAAAGTTTTATTTCATTTTCTTTGATGTCAATTTTGAATGGCTCATAAGCTTCAATTGGTAACTTTTCTGTGGCACCACTACTTAATAATAACAATTTTAATGCCATACCTTTAGGAGTCATATTGTATTCAGAAAACCAATTTAAGAATTTAATTGTATTTTTCTTTAGTGATGGAACATCTAATTTTCTTAAAACTTTTTTAATTGCAAAATTTTTATTTGTTTTTTTTTCAAAATCATCCCATACAACTCCAGTAACTTCTGACTTTCCAAAGGGTACCTCTACATAGTCTCCAACCTTTAAATTTAAATCTGAATTGTAGGTAAATGGATGATTAAAAATATTTGGTATAAGAATCGGTACTTTCATATTATTATAATATGAAAATAATCTAAGAGTGTATTGCTCTTTTATCTACTGATAACGCTGCTTCTTTTACTGCTTCAGAAAATGTTGGGTGTGCATGACATGTTCTTGCAATATCTTCAGCACTAGCACCAAACTCCATTGCAACTCCAATTTCACCAATTAATTCACCTGCATGAGGTCCAATAATATGTCCTCCTAAAACTTTATCTGTTTTTTCATCAGCCAAAATTTTAACAAAACCTTCTGCTTCATCAATTGCTTTAGCTCTTGAGTTTGCCATAAACGAAAATTTACCAATTTTGTATTTTATATTTGCTTCTTTTAATTGCTCTTCAGTTTTTCCAACTGAAGCAACTTCTGGAGTTGTATAAACAACACCTGGAATAATATCATAATTTACATGCCCTGATTGTCCTGCTATATTTTCTGCAACTGCAATACCTTCATCTTCAGCTTTGTGCGCTAACATTGGCCCATCTATTACATCACCAATTGCATAAACATTACTTACATTTGTTTGAAAGCTTTTATTTGTTATAATTCTTTTCTTTTCATCCAATTCAACACCAATTACTTCTAAATTTAAATTGTTAGTGTTAGGTTTTCTTCCAACAGATATAAGAACAACATCACAATCAAAATTGATTTTTTTTCCATCTTTGTCAGACGTTGAAACACTAGCTCCATTGGTGTTTTTAGTAATTCCCTCTACTTTAGTTTGCATATGGAAGTTAATTCCTTGTTTCTTTAAAATTTTCATAAATTCTGAGGATATTTCTCTATCCATTCCTGGCGTAATATGATCAAGAAATTCTACCACATGAACTTCAGCGCCTAATCTAGACCAAACAGATCCCATCTCTAATCCTATATAACCTCCACCAACTACAACCATTTTTTTTGGAACTGATTGCAGAGTTAATGCACCTGTTGAAGATACAATTATTTTTTCATCAAATTCAATTCCTGGTAATGCAACAGGAACAGACCCTGTACTAATTATTGTTTTATCTGCTTCAATTATAGTTTCTTTTTTTTGATCATCTAATATTGATATTATGTTTGCAGATTTAAAACTTCCAGTGCCTTTAAAATAAGTGACTTTATTTTTCTTAAATAAAAACTCTACACCCTTAGTCAAAATTGTTACTGCTTTATCCTTATTTTTCATCATTTTCTCAAGATTAAGTTTTACCTCACCAACCTCTATCCCAAGTTTAGAAAAGTTTTGCGCTTTATGGTAATTCTCTGAAATGTTTAATAAATTTTTCGAAGGTATACACCCGACGTTTAAACAGGTCCCACCTAATGATCCTCTAGATTCTATGCATGCAGTTTTAAGACCTAATTGTGCCAATCTTATTGCACACACATAGCCTCCTGGACCCCCACCTATTACAACTGCTTGAAATTTATCTGACATTTAAATATTTAAAAATAACCTTCTTGGATCTTCTAAGCTTTCTTTAACCATTTTTAAAAACGAAACTGATTCTTTTCCATCAATGATTCTGTGATCATAAGATAGCGCAAGATACATGATGGGTCTAATCTTAATTTCACCATCAACTACCATTGGTCTTTCAACTATATTATGCATTCCTAACACCCCAGATTGTGGCAGATTTAATATTGGAGTAGACAGCATTGAGCCATAAACACCTCCATTACTAATAGTAAAGGTACCACCCTGAAGATCTTCTATAGTTATCTTTCCATCTCTTGCTTTTTCAGAAATAGTTTTAATATTTTTTTCAATATCAGCAAATGATAGTTGATCTGCATCTCTTAATACTGGAACAACCAATCCTTTTTCAGTTCCTACTGCAAAGCTTATATTATAATAATTTTTATAAATAATTTCGTCTCCATCAATTTCAGCATTAACAGATGGAAACGTTTTTAAAGCAGCAACACACGCCTTTACAAAAAAAGACATGAATCCTAATTTAATGCCATACCTGCTTTGAAAATCTTCTTGATTTTCTTTTCTCATTTCCATTATGCTGCTCATATCAACTTCATTAAATGTTGTTAATAAGGCTGCATTCTCTTGAGCTTGTTTTAATCTTTTTGCAATTGTTTGTCTAAGCCTAGACATTTTAATTCGCTCTTCTTGACCATGTTTAATTTTTCTCTCTGATGGTTCTGGATTTACCCCCATCATACTAATTAAATCACCTTTAAGTATTCTACCTTCTTTTCCAGAGCCTCTAACTTTTTCTAAATCTATTTTATTTTCAACAACAATTTTTCTTACAGCAGGTGAAAGTATTTTATTATTTTCATTTAAAGTGTCCGTTTTCTCTTCCTTAACTTCATCAATTAATATTAATGGTTCTTCTTCAGGTTCAGTAGAGACCTTTGATATTTTTTTTTCAACTTCTAAATTAACAACGTTATTTTCTACTTTTTTAGGTTCAATTTTAGTTATTACTTTTTTTTCTGAAAGTTGAACTCCATTTTGACTTATAGTACCAAGCAAAGCTCCAACTTCTACGGTTTCTCCATCCATAGAATTTATTTCAGATAAAATTCCATTTATTGGAGATGGTACTTCCAGATTAACCTTGTCTGTTTCTAATTCTACAATGGCTTCATCCGCCTCAACAGTATCACCTTCCTTTTTAAGCCACTTAGCAACTGTTGCCTCTGTTATGCTCTCCCCCAGAACTGGTACTAAAATTTTTTCACTCATTTTTATTCAAAAACCTTATTAATAATTTCTTGTTGTTGTGAAATGTGTCTTTTTGCATATCCTGTTGCAGGGGATGCGTCTGGACTTCTTCCTATATAAGAAATTTCCCTATTATTAGCGTTAATAGTTTCTAATGTCCATTGTATATAATCCCTCACAGAAAACCATGCTCCCATATTTTTAGGTTCTTCCTGACACCAATAAAATTTAGCATTTGTTGCATATTTTTTAATTTCTTTAACTAAACTTTTAGCTGGGAAAGGGTAAAGCTGTTCAACTCTGTATAATACTACATCATCTTTTTTCAATTTTTCTCTAGCATCCAGTAGATCAAAATAAACTTTTCCTGAACATAGAATCACTTTTTTAATTTCTGAGCTTTCTTTTAATTTTATAAATCCATTTTTTTCATCCAGTGCATGATCCCATAAAATTCTATGAAAAAATGTATCTTTATCAAAGTCTTCTATATTTGAAACACAATGTTTATTTCTTAATAAAGATTTTGGAGTCATTATTATTAATGGCTTTCTAAATTCTCTATGCATTTGACGTCTTAAAGCATGAAAATAATTTGCTGGTGTTGTGCAATTTACTATTTGCATATTATCATTAGCACATAATTGTAAAAATCTTTCTAGTCTTGCTGAGGAATGTTCTGGCCCCTGACCTTCATATCCGTGTGGTAAGAGCATTACTAATCCTGATGCTCTTGTCCACTTTCTCTCTCCTGATGCAATGAATTGATCTATGACTACTTGTGCACCATTTGCAAAATCACCAAATTGTGCTTCCCACATAGTTAGAGTATTTGGCTGAACTAAACTATAACCATATTCAAAACCTAGAACTGCTAATTCTGATAAGAAGCTATCTACTATTTCATATCGTTTTTGATCTTTTGAAATATTATTTAATGGTACGTATCTAGAGTTATTCTCTTGATTTCTTAAGACTGAATGTCTTTGACTGAATGTTCCTCTTCCTGAATCTTGCCCAACTAATCTTACTGGATAACCTTCAACCAACAATGAACCGAATGCCAAGGCTTCAGCTGTTGACCAATCTATACCTTTTCCATTTACCACTGATACTCTTCTAGAATTCAAAATTTTAATTATAGTTTTGTGTAAGCTTAATTCCCCTGGAGTTGAATTAATTTTTTCAGAAATTTGTAAAAGTTTTTTCTTATCAAAACCACTTACACCTCTTTTATCTTTTCCTTTTTCTGGTCTATATCTTGACCAGGTTCCCTCATACCATTCAATTTTTGGTTTATAATCTTTTGCATTTTTGTATTGATCATCAAGTAAGTTTTTAAAATCAGCTTTAAACTTTTTAAGCTCATTTTCTGAAAGCGTATTTTCATTTACTAATTTACTTCCATAAACCTCTACTGGTGTGGGATGAGATCTAATTTTTTTATACATTAATGGCTGAGTAAAAGAAGGTTCGTCTCCTTCATTGTGGCCAAACCTTCTGTAACAGATTATATCAACTACAACATCTCTATTAAACTTTAGCCTAAATTCTGTTGCGACTCTTGTCGCATAAACAACTGCTTCTGGATCATCTCCATTAACATGTAGTATTGGTGCATCTACCATTTTTGCAACGTCTGATGGATATGGTGATGATCTTGCAAACCTTGGGCTTGTTGTAAAACCTATTTGATTATTGACGATAAAATGAATTGTTCCACCCGTATTATGACCTGGTAAACCTGACATAGCAAAACATTCTGCAACAACGCCTTGACCAGCAAATGCTGCATCACCATGTATTAAAATAGGTAAAACCTTATTTCTATTTTTGTCTAAGTGAAAAAATTGTTTTCCTCTAGTTTGTCCTAATACGACAGGATTAACTGCCTCTAAGTGTGATGGGTTATCTGTAAGACCAACATGTATAGAATTTTCGTCAAATTTTCTATCTGATGATGCTCCTAAATGATACTTTACATCTCCCGCTCCCTCTTCTCCCTTTGATTCAATATCTCCTGCAAATTCATTAAATATTCTTTTGTAGGATTTCTGTAAAACATTTGCTAACACATTAAGTCTACCTCTATGAGACATTCCAATTTTAACTTCTTTGGCTCCAGATTGACCAGCAATTTTAATAATTTGTTCTAGAGCTGGAATTAAACTTTCTCCTCCATCTAATCCAAATCTTTTTGTACCAACATATTTTGTATGTAAAAATTTTTCAAATCCTTCTGCTTGAATAAGTTTATTTAATATGGCCTCTTTACCATTTTTTGTAAATTGAACAGAATTTTTGTCATTTTCTACTCTATCTCTAAGCCATTTTCTTTCAGTCGGGTTTGATATATGCATATATTCATAACCAATTGCCCCACAATAAGTTTTATTTAAAAAACTTAATATTTCTTTTACAGTTGAGTGCTCTTTATTAATAACCCCATCTAAATAAATTTTTTTATTGTAGTCTTCTTTTTTAAAACCATAATAATCAGGATGTAATTCATCTAGATATTCTGTTTTCATCATCCCTAGAGGATCAAGTTTTGCTAATAGATGTCCCCTTTGTCTGTAGGCTCTAATTAATGCAACAGCCCTAATCGAGTTAAGGTTACTTTTGATTAAATCTTTTGTTTCAATTGTTGTTTTATCAATTTCTTTAGATGGTCTTTTTTCATCCTCTTCAATTTTTTTCTGGATTTCATCAATATTAATTTTTTTTTTTAAACTCCATGATGGTCCATTAATTTCTTTAGCGATAGTATTAATATCTTCATCTATGCCTTCAAAATAATTTTGCCAACTTTCAGGAAGATCTGAATCTTTGTTAATAAACTTTAAATACATTTGTTCTATAAATGCATTATTAGATTTACTAAGAAATGAAGATTTTTTTAATTCAAGATTTTTTGGTGATGACATCTATTTTATTGATATAATATCAGAAAAATATTTTTCAATTAGATAATTTATTAAATAGCGTTTTTCCTAATTCAGATGGTGATTTAGCTATAGTAATCCCACATTCTTCCATCTTTTTAATCTTATCTTCTGCGCCACCTTTTCCACCTGATATAATTGCTCCAGCATGACCCATTCTTCTTCCGGGGGGTGCTGTTATTCCTGCTACAAAACCAACTATTGGTTTTTGAATTTTATGATTTTTTATAAATTCTGCTGCCTCTTCTTCTGCTGAACCACCAATTTCTCCTATCATAAGAATAGATTCTGTTTCCTCATCATTTAAAAATAAGTCTAGACAATCAATAAAATTCGTTCCATTCACTGGATCCCCTCCAATACCTATACAAGTAGATTGTCCCAGTCCATTTTCAGTTGTCTGTGCAACTGCTTCATACGTTAAAGTTCCAGATCTTGAAACAATTCCAACAGAACCTTTTTTGTGAATATTGCCTGGCATAATTCCAATTTTACATTCATCAGGTGTAATTATTCCTGGACAGTTTGGTCCAATTAGTCTGCTTTTTGAATTGTTTAGTTTTTGTTTAACACGAAGCATATCTTGAATTGGTATGCCTTCGGTAATACACACTATAAGTTCAACTGAAGCATCTATTGCTTCAATTATTGCAGCTGCTGCAAATTTTGCTGGAACATAAATCATTGTTGCATCAGCACCAACTTCTTGTTTGGCTTCTGCTACAGTATTAAAAACTGGACGATCGAGATGTTTTTGACCTCCTTTTTTTGGGGTAACTCCTCCAACAAGGTTGGTTCCATATTCTATTGCTTGTTTAGAATGAAATTCACCATGTTTTCCTGTAAATCCTTGGCATATAACTTTTGTATTTTTGTTAATTAAAACAGACATCTTATTTTATAGCCTCTACTATTTTTTGTGCAGCATCATCTAAGTTTTCTGCTGAAATTAATTTTAGTCCTGAATTATCTAAAATCTCTTTTCCCTCTTTAAAGTTAGTTCCAGCAAGTCTAACCACTAATGGAACACTTATGTTTATTTCCTTTGCAGCATCCACAACACCTTGCGCAAGAACATCACATCTCATTATTCCACCAAAAATATTTATCAGAATACCTTTAACATTTTTATCTGAAAGAATTATTTTAAGAGCAGCAGAGACTTTTTCTTTTGAAGCTCCACCTCCAACGTCTAAAAAATTTGCAGGTTCTTTTCCATATAATTTGATTATATCCATTGTAGCCATTGCTAATCCAGCTCCATTGACCATACATCCAATACTTCCATCTAGTTTTATGTAAGCAAGATCATGTTTACTCGCTTCAATTTCCGCAGGATCTTCTTCATTTAAATCTCTTAGTTCAATAATTTCAGGATGTCGGAATAAAGCATTTGAATCAAAATTAACCTTTGCATCTAAACAAATTATTTTTTTTTCTTTAGTCAAAATTAGGGGATTAACCTCAACCATATTAGCATCAGTCTCAATAAACATGTTATATACCGATTTAATTAGTAGTATTGCTTGCTTTTTAGCATCATCAGTTAAATTGTAAATTTTAATTATTTCTTCACAATCTTCGTTTGAGATTTCATCTGTGATGTTAATTTTTGTCGTTATGATTTTTTCTGGTGTATTATTTGCTACTTCTTCAATATCCATTCCGCCTTGATCACTTGATATAAATGCAATTTTTGAACTAGCTCTATCTACTAAGCATGATAAATAAAATTCTTTATCTATGTTTGAAGACTCTTCAACATACAATCTTTTAACCTCTCTTCCTTCTGGACCTGTTTGGTGTGTTATAAGAGTTTTGCCCAAAAGCTCTTTGGCTGCAATACTTAATTCTTCTATAGTATCTAAAATTTTTACTCCTCCAGCCTTACCTCTTCCACCAGCATGGATTTGTGCCTTTAAAACAAATTTTTCAGTCTGTAATGATTTTACTTTTTCAACTAATTCATCAACAGTAAAAGCAAAAACTCCTTCTGGTACAACTGCACCATACTTTTTAAGTATTTTTTTTGCTTGATGTTCATGAATATTCATTCTTATTTAGATAAATCTGGATCTATTTTTGATGCTGCTTCCCATAACGCTTTAACTGCATCAATAGAATTCATAAATTCTTTTTTTTCTTTTTCATCTAAATCTATTTGTTCTATTTTTTCAACACCATCTTTTCCAATAATTACTGGTACTCCAGCATAAACATTATTAACTCCATACTCTCCTTTTAAATGAACTGCGCATGGAAGTAATTTTTTTTCATCTTTTAGATATGCTTCTGCCATTTGAATACCCGACGCAGCTGGCGCATAGAAGGCTGAACCTTTTTCTAAATACTTAACAATCTCGGCACCACCATCTCTAGTTCTTTGATTAATTTCTTCCAATCTCTCTAAGGATATTTTTCCTTCTTTAACTAGTTCTAATAAAGGCTTGCCTGAAATTTTTGTAAATCTTGGTAAAGGAACCATTGTATCTCCATGACCTCCCATAACCATTGCTTCAATTTCTTTCACAGGAACGTTTAACTCTAAAGATAAAAATAATTTAAATCTTGAAGTATCTAAAATTCCTGCCATTCCAACTACTTTGTTTGCAGGTAGACCTGAAAATTTTTGAAAAGCCATTACCATAACGTCTAGTGGGTTTGTAATACATATAACGAATGCATTGGGTGCATTTTTTTTAATACCTTCTGCTACTTGTTTAATAATTTTTAAATTAATACCCAGTAAGTCATCCCTGCTCATACCTGGTTTTCTTGGTACTCCAGCAGTTATTATTATTACATCAGAATCTTTTATATCTTCATAATTGTCTGTTCCTGAAAATTTTACATTAAAGCCATCAACAGAAGAAGATTGAGCAATATCTAAAGCCTTACCCTTGGCTATGCCACTTGCAACGTCAAACAACACAACTTCATTAGCAACTTCTTTAGTTCCAATTAAGTGAGCTAAAGTGCCCCCAATTTGACCTGCACCTATTAAAGATATTTTTTTCATTTTTTTCCTTATTTCATTGTTGGCATGACAAATTCTGGATTAGATCTTATTCCAGAGGGCCATCTTGAGGTTACTGTTTTAAGTTTTGTATAAAATTTGATTCCTTCTGCTCCATGCATTGCACTGTCTCCAAATAATGATCTTTTCCATCCACCAAAACTATGAAAAGCCATTGGTACAGGTATCGGAACATTAATTCCAACCATACCAACTTGAATTTTACTAGCAAATGTTCTGGCTGAATCACCATCTCTCGTATAGATGCTTACTCCATTTCCATACTCATGGTCATTAATTAATTTTGTTGCCTCTTCAAAAGTTTTAACTCTTATTACTGATAAAACTGGTCCAAATATTTCCTCTTTATAGATTCTCATATCTTTTTGAACATGATCAAATAAACAGCCCCCAATAAAGAAACCATTTTCATAACCTTGAAGCTTTATATTTCTTCCATCAACGACTAATTTAGCACCTTCTTCAACACCTAGATCGACATAACCTTTTACTTTTTCTAAATGTTCTTTGGTAACCAAAGGACCCATCTCAGATGTTTTATCCATGCCAGGTCCAACTTTTAAAGCCTCAGCTTTTTTTGATAAACGTGAAACTAGCTCGTCGCCTATATCTCCTACAGCTACAGCAACTGATTGAGCCATACATCTTTCTCCAGCTGACCCATATGCTGCTCCCATCAATCCGTTAACTGCACCATCAAGGTCACAGTCAGGCATTACAACTAAATGATTTTTTGCACCTCCTAATGCTTGAACTCTTTTTTCATTTTTCGCAGAATTTTCATAAATATATTTAGCAATTGGAGTTGAGCCTACAAAGCTTACAGCTTTAACATCTTTATTTGTTAAAATTGCATCAACTGACTCTTTATCTCCATTAACAACATTAAAAACACCATCCGGCAATCCAGCTTCTGTTAGTAGTTCTGCAAGTCTTAGTGGACATGATGGATCTTTTTCTGATGGTTTTAAAATAAATGTATTTCCACAAGCTATAGCTATAGGAAACATCCACATGGGTACCATTGCTGGAAAGTTAAAAGGTGTAATGCCAGCAACTACTCCAAGTGGCTGACGCATTGACCAGCTATCTACATTGGTTCCTACATTTTCTGAAAATTCTCCTTTAAGTAAATGTGGAATTCCACATGCAAACTCAACTACTTCTAGTCCTCTTGTTAAAGAACCTTTAGCGTCTTCATAAACTTTACCATGTTCTGAAACTATTAATTTTGTAAGTTCATCAGTATTTTTTTCTATTAACTCTTTAAATTTGAACATCACTCTTGCTCTTTGAAGGGGGGGTTTCTGTGACCAAGTTTCAAAAGCTTTTTTTGCTACTTCTACAGCTTGATCAAGGTCAGTTTTGCTAGCTAACCTTACTTCGGATTCTTGTTCACCCGTTGCAGGATTGAAAATTTTGCTTTTTCTATCAGAAGAGCCTGAAATAAGCTTACCACCGACAAAATGTTCTAATAAATTCATGAATGGTGTTATTTAAAGGGGTAATTAGCTTGTTGCAAGCATTTTTTTCAATTCTGCGATGGCTTTTGCCGGATTTAATCCCTTAGGACAAGCATTGGTGCAATTCATAATAGTATGACATCTATATAACTTAAGTTCATCAGCTACTTTTTTTAATCTCTCTTTTCTTTCATCATCTCTGCTATCTACTATCCACCTATAAGCTTGAAGCAAAACTGCAGGACCTAAAAATTTATCCTCATTCCACCAATAGCTTGGACAAGAAGTGGAACAACACGCACACATGATACATTCATATGCACCATCTAATTTTTTTCTATCTTTTTGAGATTGAATAATTTCTGTAGTTTCAACTTTTGTATTTGTTTTCAACCAAGGCTCAATTGATTCGTATTGTTTATACAATCCACTTAAGTCCCCAATTAAATCTTTTTTAACTTTTAGATGAGGTAGTGGATAAATATTTATATCTCCTTCAATTTCTGAATGAGGTTTTGTGCATGCTAAACCATTTTTACCATCCATATTCATTGCACAAGATCCACAAACACCATGTGCGCAAGATCTCCTATAAGCCAATGATGGGTCAATTTCGTTTTTAATCTTATTTAAAATATCTAATACTTTTGAGGGACAGTTATCCATATCAACTTCATAAGTATCCTCTCTTGGGTTTTCTCCATTTGAGGGATCCCATCTATAAACATTTACTTTTCTGATATTTTTTGATCCAGTTTTATCTTGATAATAGATACCTTTTTGAACTTCTGAATTTTTAGGCAAATTTATTTGGACCACTAGTAAACTCTTTCTTGTGGTGGAAAATATTGAACTTCATTCGTTAAAGTTGTTTTTGTAACTGGTCTATAGCCAATTTTGGTATCTTTTCCATTACACCAAGCAATAGTGTGTTGCATAAATTTTTCATCATCTCTTTTTGGGAAATCTTCTCTAGCGTGTGCTCCTCTACTCTCTTGCCTGTTATAAGCAGAATCTACAGTAGTAATTGCTTGTCTTATTAAATTATCAAACTCCAATGTTTCTACTAAATCAGTATTAAAAATAAGAGACCTATCTTTTACAGAAATAGAGTCCATTCCATCATAAGTTTTTCTAATCTCATCAACACCTTCTTTAAGTGTTTTTTCTGTTCTAAAAACAGCACACTTTGATTGCATAGTTTTTTGCATTGAAAGTCTGAGTTCTGAAGTATTATTTTCACCATTAGAGTTTCTTAATTTATCAAATCTCTCTAAACATTTTTCTGTTTCAGACTCCCCTATATCTTCATGTGGGGTTCCTGGTTTTACAAGTTCAGCAGCTCTTCTAGCTGCGGCTCTTCCAAATACAACTAAGTCAATTAATGAATTAGATCCCAATCTATTTGCTCCATGAACAGAGACACATGCAGCCTCACCAATTGCCATTAATCCTGGAACTGTTTTATTAGAATCGTTTCCAGTAAGTACTTCAGCTTTATAATTTGTTGGAATACCTCCCATATTATAATGAACAGTGGGAACAACAGGAATTGGTTCTTTAGTAACATCAACGTTTGCAAATAACCTTGCTGCCTCTGTAATTCCTGGAAGTCTACTTTCAATAATACTTTTGTCCAAATGACTTAAATGTAAATGAACATGATCTTGCTCTTTTCCAACGCCTCTACCTTCGTTAATCTCTATTGACATTGATCTACTTACTACATCTCTAGATGCCAAATCTTTAGCATTTGGAGCATATCGTTCCATAAATCTTTCACCTTTTGAATTAACTAAATAACCACCTTCTCCTCTAACACCCTCAGAAATTAAAGTTCCATGTCCGTAAATTCCTGTTGGATGAAACTGTACAAACTCCATATCTTGTAACGGTAGACCTGCTCTTAAAACCATAGCATTTCCATCACCTGTACAAGTATGTGCAGACGTTGCTGAATAATAAGCTTTTCCATAACCACCTGTTGCAATTATTGTACTATGAGCTCTAAATCTATGAATGGTACCGTCATTTAAATTCCAAGCTATAAGACCTTTACATTCACCATCTTTCATTAATAAATCTAAAGCAAAATATTCAATAAAAAATTCAGTATTATGTTTTAAGGCTTGCCCATAAAGAGTGTGAAGTATTGCATGACCTGTTCTATCTGCGGCTGCACAAGTTCTTTGAACAATTCCATTACCATAATTTTTAGTCATTCCCCCAAAGGGTCTTTGGTAAATTTTGCCATCTTCTGTTCTACTAAATGGCACTCCATATTTTTCCAATTCTATAACAGCTGCAGGAGCCTCTTTACAAAGATATTCAATACTATCTTGATCACCTAACCAGTCAGCACCTTTAACAGTATCATACATATGCCAACGCCAATCATCTTCACCCATATTTCCCAAAGATGCCGATATACCTCCCTGAGCTGCAGATGTGTGACTTCTAGTAGGAAAAACTTTTGAAATACAAGCTGTCTTTAAACCAGCTTCACTTAAGCCAACAGCAGCTCTTAAACCTGATCCTCCTGCGCCAAGTACGATAACATCGTATTCATGATCTATAATCTTATATGAACTCATGTATTTAAATTAAATATTATTATAATTGTAATTAAAGGAATTATTATAGCAAATATATTCAAAGTTTTGTTTGCGACACTTTTGATTTTTTCATCCTGTATATAGTCTTCAAATACCTCACTAATACTTAAAGCTGAAAAAAAATAGGCAAAAACTAACAACAAAGAAACTAAAATTTTAGACGGCTGGTTTGAAAAAAAATTAACAATATCAACATAATCTTTATTGAAAACTGAAACTAAATTTAAAATAAACCATATCATTAATGGTAACAACACCACAGAACTTACTCTCATTAATAGCCATTTTTTAGTCACATTATTCATGCTAAATAAATTGCTTTCCAATTAAATAAATTAAAATTGTTAAAAAAAATGAACCAATGATCACGATTAATCCTGTTATCTTTGTTACATTTAATTCAAACCCATATCCTAGGTCCATAATTAAATGTCTTATTTCACTTAATATCTGGAAACTAAATGACCATGTTAAACCTAAAATTATGAATTTTCCTAAAATAGAATTTAAAAATACCTTAGTAAGCTCATAACTATTTTCACCTAGTAATAATGAAGCAATCCAAAAACAAATTATTGTTATAGCAACTATATTTATTATTCCTGTAATTCTATGTGAAATGGATACTAAAGAAGATATGTGCCATCTATAGATCTGAATGTGTGGTGATAAAGGATTATTATTTTCCATTAAATTCATCTTTAATTAAAGTTTCTGCAATCTCAACAGCATTCAATGCCGCTCCTCTAAGTAAGTTATCAGAAACAATCCATAGGTTTAATGAATTTTTATTAGTTTTATCTTCCCGTATTCTTGAAATATAAGTTGTGTCTCTACCTTCTGTTTCAATTGGAGTGCTATACCCTCCATCTTCTCTTTTGTCATAAACCTCGCAACCATCAGCTTTACTAAGGGCACCTCTAACTTTTTCTAAAGAAAATGGTTTTTCAAATTGAATATTTACTGACTCGGCATGAGAAACCATAACTGGAATTCTCACACATGTTGCTGTTAATTCTATTTTGTCACCAAGAATTTTTTTAGTTTCATTAGTCATTTTTAACTCTTCTTTAGTATAACCATCATCTGCAAAAACATCGATATGGGGAATGGCATTAAAAGCTATTTGTTTAGTAAAATTTATAGATTTAATTTCTTTATTTTCTAACGATAATTTTGTTTGTTCTATTAGTTCGTCCATAGGTTTTTTTCCACCCCCTGAAACGGACTGATATGTCGAGACAATTATTCGTTCAATATTAAATAAATCGTGTAATGGTTTAAGAGCAATTACTAACTGAGCTGTTGAACAATTAGGGTTAGCAATTATATTTTTTTTCATACTCTTAATTGCTTCTGGATTTACCTGTGGAACAATTAATGGCACATCAGGATCCATTCTAAAAAAACTAGAATTATCTATAACTGTTGAATGCTTTGCTGCTTTTGGAGCATATTGTTCTGAAATTTTTCCACCTGCTGCGAAGAAAGTAATTCGAATTTTTGAAAAATCAAATGTTTCAAGGTTAAAGACCTCATGCTCTCTCCCACTAAAATTTATTTTTTGGCCAGCACTTCTTGGTGAAGCAACTAAAAATAGTTGTTTTATAAAAAGATTTTTTCTCTCTAGAACTTCGAGAATTTTTCTTCCAACATTACCTGTGGCTCCTACAATTGCTATATTCATGGTGTTATTAGGCTTTTATACTAGATGAAGGGTAAATCGCAAACTTTTCCATTAATAGTATTATCATTTATTTGAATTTTAAAGGTTTGAGATACTTCCCAGTGGGACTTTTGGATCATTGCTATTCCAATAACCATTTGAAAATGAGGTGAATAACAAGATGACCTTAATTCACCAATTATATTGTTTTTCTCATCATATAAATTTTTTGATCCTGTGAGACTAATTTCTTTTATATCAATTTTAATACCCATTAACTTTTTTTTGGCTCCTTTTAATTTAACTTCTTTTAATTTATCTTTTCCTAAAAAATTTATATCACTATCCAAACTAACATATTGATCAAAACCACATTCAAATGGATTGTCGTTGTTATCAAAATCATTTCCATAAGACAGTAATGCACTCTCAATTCTCTCTATTAAATTTGGACACCCAGGTCGTACATTAAATTCTTTTCCAACTTCAAAAAGATGGTCATATAATTTTTGTCCTGACTCTGTATTTTGAACATAAACTTCGTATCCACCTTGCTTAGACCATCCTGACCTTGCTATTAAATGTTTAGTTCCGTCAAAATCAAAATAATCAAATCCAAAGAATTTTAGTTCAATAATTTTTTTTCCAAAAACTTTTTCCATTAATGCAAATGATTTTGGACCCTGTATTGCCATTATATCCACCACTGGCTCTACAATCTTAACATCAAATTTATGTCCAGATGCTAAACCTTTAGCTAAAAAGATTACATCCGAATCTGCTATTGATAACCACCATCTATTTTCATCCAGCTTTAAAACAACTGGATCATTAACTAGGTTTCCATTTTCATCTATTATTGGACAATAATAACATCTCCCAATTTTAGATTTTGATAAATCTCGACATGTCATCAATTGCACTAATTCTGCAGAGTCTTTTCCTGATATCTCTACCTGTCTTTCCGCAGCAACATCCCATACTTGAACATGTTCTTTTAAATGTTTGTAGCTATTTTCTATTGATCCAAAAGCAGCAGGTAACAACATGTGATTATAAATTGTATATGCTGTAACTCCTTGTTTCTCTATCCTTGAGGTATATGGAGTACTTCTTAATCTTCTTGATTTTGCAATTGAAAAATTTTTCATTTTTTTATAAATTCAGAGATCTTTTCTCTCATTTCAAAAGCTTTTTCAAACATAATCATATGCCCACAACCTTTTATTGTATGTATTTTTGAATTAGGAATAAGTTCAGCAAATCTCTTACCTTTTTCAAGGTTAACCATCTTATCTAACTCACCAAAAATAAATAATGTGGGGCAGTTAATTGACTTTAGAGCTTCAGATCCATTTTTATAATTATTGCAAGCTACAAGATCAATAGCTAAAATTTCTCTAATATCTCTTGAAGAATTAATAATTTTTTGTACAGGATTACCTCCAATAAATTTTTTAGAGTTCTCATAACCCCACTTCATCATCAATTTAACTGCTTTATTATCTCCGTCTTCAGCAAGATCAATTAAGTCTTGATTAACTGGCATTCTGTATGATCCGCTAACAAATACTAAATTTTTAACTCTTTTTGGGTATTTAAAACAATATTCAAGTGCTTCCAGACATCCTTGTGAGTGTCCGATTATTGTTATTTTAGAAATGTTCAGTTTATTAAAAACTTTTTCTAACCAATCAGAAATTTCTTCTATTGATTTTAAACTTTTACCTTCAGAATTTCCATGCCCTGGTAAATCAATTGCTAGGACATTATAATTTTGATTTGATAAGTACTGTTCAGTTAAAGACCAAACAATATGAGAAAGTCCACTTCCATGGAGCAAAACTATAGTATCTTTATCTTTATTTATACCTTGACCTGCATCTGAAACAAAAACTTTTTTATCATCTATTTCAAGAATCAACTCAGATCCTTTAATTTTTTTCTAAGCTCAAATTTTTGTATTTTCCCAGTTGATGTTTTCGGTAACTCACAAAATATAACTTTTTTTGGAAGTTTAAATCCTGCTAAAGTTTCTCTACAAAAATCTATGATATCTTTTTCTTCTACAGACTTATCTTTAATTAACTCAACAAAAGCACAAGGTGTTTCTCCCCACTTTTCATCTGGTTTAGCAACGACAGCTGCTAATGATACTGCTGGGTGTTTTGCGATTGTATTCTCTATTTCAATTGAAGAGATATTTTCTCCTCCTGAAATAATAATATCTTTTGATCTGTCTTGAATCTTTATATATCCATCTGGATGAGTTATGGCCAAATCTCCTGAATGAAACCACCCACCAGACATGGCTTTATCAGTCGCTTCTTTATCTTTATAATATCCTTTCATTACAATATTTCCTCTAATCATAATTTCACCCATAGTTTTTCCATCCTTTGGTACAGGCTTCATTGTCTTAGGGTCCATAACAACTGCACCTTCGGTATTAGGATATCTAACACCTTGTCTTGCTTTAATTTCATTTTTTTTATCTTTTTCTAAAGTATCCCAGTCTTCATTCCATGCACACTGCAACATATGACCATAAGTTTCTGTTAATCCATAAACATGCATCACTTCAAAGCCAAGGTTTTCCATTTTTTCAAAGATGATACTTGGTGGGGGTGCGCCTGCGGTTAAAACATTTACTTTTCTTTTTAAAGCTTTTTGATGCTCTTTTGGAGTGTTAACAATCATATTTAATACAATTGGGGCTCCACCGAAATGAGTTACTTCATATTTATCAATTAATTCAAACATCTTTTTTACATCAATGTTTCTTAAACAAATTACCCTTGCATGTAGCATTGCCAGTGTCCAAGGATAACACCAACCGTTACAATGAAACATGGGCACAACGCATAAAAAATTTAGTTTGTTAGGCATATTCCAAGCTGTGGCACTACCTGTTGCCATCAAATATGAACCTCTGTGGTGATAAACTACTCCTTTTGGTTTTCCGGTAGTTCCAGATGTATATCCTAATGAGATTGCTTCCCATTCATCACTGGGCTTTTTCCACTCATAATTTTCATCACCTGTATTTAAGAAACTTTCATATTCAAGTTCTCCTATTTTTTTGAAAGAACTTGTATCTATGTCTTGGTCATCAATATCAATAATTGTAATTTTATTTTTAACATTCTTTAAAGCTTTCTCAATTACATCATAAAATTGTCTATCTACGATTAAAACTTTTGCATCACTATGTTGTAAAATATAACTTACTGTATTCGGGTCTAGTCTTGTATTGATTGCATTAATTACTGCTCCCACCATTGGTATTGAGTAATGAGCTTCAAAAATTTCTGGTGTATTGAAAGCCATTATAGAAACTGTATCTCCAGTTTTCACACCCAATTTATCAAGTGCGCTAGCAAACTTAACGCATCTTTTATAAACCTCTTTCCAAGTATAAGATCTGCTTTCATAAACTAAGGCTTCATAGTTTGGGTATATATCTTTAGTTCTTTCTAAAAATGTTAAAGGAGAAAGAGGAACATAGTTAGCCTCATTTTTATCTAAATTTTTATCGTAATGACTCATATTAATTAAATTTAAAATTCATCATATAATCACTACCAGTTGTAGCTGTCTTAAAGTGACTTTCGGCTCTTGGTAAGACTCTTTTAAAATAAAAATTTGCAGTTTGTATTTTGTCTTCATAAAAAATTTTATTATTTTCATAATCTTTAAAGCTTACCTCCAAAACTTTTATCCATGCATGAGCAATAGCAACAAAACCTAGTACCTTTAAATAATCATTACAAGCTGCACTAGCATCATCTTTTGAGTTTTGTATTTTTTCCTTAATCCAAGTGGTAAACCTAGATAAAATTTCTAGGTGTGTTTTTAATTCTTTTGTAAAGGGTTTTAATTTTTCATCTTCACTATTGCAATCATTCTGAATTAATTCTAAGTACTTATTAATTATGTCACCATTTTTATTTACTAATTTTCTAAAAACTAAATCTGCTGCTTGAATAGAATTTGTTCCTTCGTATATTGGAGTAATTCTATTATCTCTATATAGCTGCTCTATTCCTTGGTCTTTTGTATATCCATAACCACCATGAATCTGCATTGCTTCACTCGTTATTTCCATTCCCATATCTGTAAACATTGTTTTAACTACTGGTGTCATTAAAGAAACAAGGTCAGAAGCTTCTTGTTTTACTTTTTCATCGGGGTGATAAAGACTAACTTCTGTTTGTTGTGACAACCAAAAACACAATGCTCTCTCTCCTTCAATAATAGATTTCATATTAAGCAGGGATTTTCTTATATCCGCATGCTCAATTATAAAATCTGCACCATTGGTTGACTTGGTATTATTTGTTTTTCCTTGTTTTCTTTCTTTTGCGTAACTTAATGAGTTTTGATAGGCAATTTCTGAAATACCTAGTCCTTGAATTCCAACAATAATTCTCTCTAAATTCATCATGGTAAACATAGCGTTTAAACCCTTGTTCTTTGATCCAATCATATAACCAACTGCATCATCAAAATTTAGCACACATGTAGCAGAACCTTTGATTCCCATTTTGCTTTCTATAGATCCTGTAGAAATTCCATTTCTAGCTCCAATGGTTCCATCTTCATTTACAATAAACTTAGGTACTAAAAATAAACTTATGCCTTTCGTTCCATCTGGAGAGTCTGCCGCTCTTGCAATAACCAAGTGAATAATATTTTCCGTTAAATCATGATCACCAGAGGTAATAAAAATTTTTTGACCACTTAGCTTAAAAGTTCCATCCGACTGTTCTACAGCTTTTGTTTTTAAGAGACCTAAGTCAGTTCCACAAACAGGTTCTGTAAGACACATGGTGCCACTCCATTTTCCCTCTACCATTTTTGGAAGATACTTTTCTTTTATTTCATCCTTAGCATGATGAGAAATACAATTGTATGCTCCTATGCTTAGCTCGCTATAAAGTTTAAATGATAGACTTGCTGAAGATAACATTTCATCAAAAAAAGCACTTACAGTTTTGGGCATTCCTTGTCCTCCATATTTAGGATCACAAGAAAGTGAAGTCCATCCATCCTCAATATATTTTGTATAAGCCTCTTTATAACCTGGCGGTGTTCTAACTACTCCATTCTCTAGAACAGTTGGGTTTTCATCCCCTGATTTTGCTAATGGTAAAATTAAATTTTCATTAATTTTAGCCGCTTCAACTAAAATATCTTTTACTAATTCTGAGTTAACTTCTTTGTATTTTTCAATTTCGTTATAATTTTTATTGTTTCTTAATTTATCAAAAAGAAACATCATATCTTCTATCGGTGCATTATAAGTTGGCATTTAATTTATTAATGGTTTTCCAGTAGATAGGGTGTGTTTAATCCTCTCTTGTGTTTTTTTAGTTTCAATTAATTTCATAAAAGAATCTAGTTCTAATTGAAAAATGTCTTCTTCAGACAAAGTTTTATCAATTGTAGTATCTCCTCCACTTAAAACATTAGCCAATTCCTTACCGACCTCCATTCCATGGTCTAAAATTACTTTTTCATTATAAAGTTTTTCTAGAATTTTAATCATTTCATCTTTTGCTTTTTTTCCTGGTAATTTAAATGTTGTTTCTTTTGGTGCTTTAAAATCTATATTATCTCTTATAATTTTTCTTGAGACCTCTAACAAACTATTTCTATTCATAATTTTTTTATCTTCTGCTCTTAGATATTTCATAGGTTCTGCTTCCACAGGTGAGGTTGCAGTTTTTGCATATCCAATAATATCAAATACTTTTAGTGGTGCAAAATTTGGGTCTTTTTTAGATTCGTCTGTTTCTAACCATCTTGCTAACATTTCCTTACATCCACCACCTGCTGGAATTAGTCCAACAATTGTCTCGACCAATCCTACAACAATATTTGTGTGGGAGGCAACAAAATTACTATGAACCATAACCTCAAAACCTCCACCGAGAGTTAATCCTGATGGTGCTGATATAACTGGATGTTCAGAATATTTTAGGTGTTTACAGGTTTCTTGAAAATATCTTATAAACTTTTCTATAGATTTAAAATCACCCTTATCTGCAAAATCCATTGTATAGCTTAAATTCACTCCTGCTGAAAATTGCATACTCTCGTTTATAATTATTAAAGGTTTATCTGTTGCTTTTTTTAAAGCATCCATAGAATCATAATCTAATGCATTTGCTTTGGTTGTGAACTCAACAATATTATAATCCTTAAATCTATAAATTTCGGCAGATTTATTTCCATCAACACTTAAAGCCGTTTTCTTAACTTTTCCTAAGGTTTCAATGTCTGTATATTTTTGTCTTTCACCATAAAATTTTTCATTTCTTGTTTTTGCTAAATTTTCTAAAAAAATATTTTCTTCATAATTATTTATCTTGTCAAAAAAATTAGTTACCCCAATTTCTTCAAGCATCTCAAAGGGTCCTTTGGCCCAATTAAAACCTAACCTCATCGCTTCATCGATATCATTAAATTCTTTAGTAATCTTAGGAACTAGTGATGATGCATACATAATAATTTTTGAAATGACTGACCAAGCATATTCACCATATTTATCATCTCTATCAATTAGGGTCTTAAGATCAACTTTTTCGGACTTGATATTAATTTTTTTAGCCGGCAAATATTGACCCGTTTCAAGGTTTAGTGCTTCCATTACCTTATTCCCATCAACTTTATTAATACGATAAAATCCACCCTTACCCTTTCGTCCGGTGTAACCTGTTTCTATTAATTTTTTTATCAAAGGAATTTCTTTTGCAACTTTATGAAAGTTATCTTTCTCTGGAAGTTCTTTAATAAAGCTTTTAAGAACATCCGCCATTAAATCTATTCCTATTAAATCATATAGACCAAATATTCCTGTTTTAGGAATTCCCATTGGTCTACCAAATATTGCGTCGGCTTCTTCAATTGAAAGTTTCATCTTAAAAGCTTCTGTCATTGCAATTTGCATTGCATAAACACCAACTCTATTCCCTAGAAAACCAGGAGTATCATTGCAAATGATTGCGCCTTTTCCTAATTCCGTTTCACAAAAACTTTTTAAAGAGTTTATTTTCTCTAAATCATTATTCTCATTTTTAACAATTTCTAATAACCCCATATACCTAACTGGATTAAAAAAATGAGTAATACAAAAATCTTTTTTTTCTTCTTTAGTTAATTTTTCTGATAAAATTTTAATTGGAATGGAGGAAGTATTTGACGAAACTATTGCTCCAGCCTTCCTTTCTTCAAATATTTTTTTATAAATACTATGTTTTACATCTATTCTTTCAACAACTGCTTCGACAATCCAATCAGCTTCTTTAACAACATTAAAATTATCAGAAATATTTCCAACCTTAATATTATTTATTTTTGATTTATTCAATAAAAGAGGTGGTTTTGATTTAAAAATTCTATCTCTAGCTTTTTCACTAATTTCTGTTTTTAAATCTAACAATGTAACTGGAATATCTGCATTACATAAGTGAGCTGCGATTCCACTTCCCATTGTCCCAGAGCCAATTATAACAACATTTTGAATTTTCATAAATTTCTGTGAAATATAATAACAAAATTACATAAAGACAATTGCTATTATAAACTCTTTACCAATCTTAAGATAAGCTTATATATTGTTAGATAATTATAAAATTAATAAAATGTATAGAGCTGTTATAGCAGGTTACTACCGATCTCCATTTACACTAGCAAAAAAAGGCGCTCTTATTAATATAAAACCTGACGAATTATTGTCTGAAGTTATTAAAGATCTTATTTCAAAAACAAAAGTAAACCTTGAAGATATAGAAGATGTCATTATTGGTTGTGCTTTTCCTGAGGGCGAACAGGGTTTTAATATAGCTAAGTTAGTAACCTTTTTAAGTGGCATGAATATCAAAACTGCAGGCACAACTATAAATAGATGGTGTGGATCTTCAATGGAGGCAATTCATATAGCAGCAGGAAAGATTTCTATGGGGTCGGGAAAAGTTTTTATTTGTGGGGGGGTAGAGAGCATGACGCGCGTTACTGCTGGTTTTGACCCTATGCCATACCCAAAATCAAACAAAGAAAATCCTAATCTTTATTTTTCTATGGGTACGACTGCTGAAAATGTTGCAAAAAAATATCAAATAGAAAGAAGGGCTCAACAGGAGTTCGCAATAGCAAGTCATCAAAAAGCTTTTGAAGCTCAATCTAAGGGTAATTTTAGAAAAGAAATTACAGTTATTAATAATTGTTCAAAGGATGGTGGCATTCGACCAAATAGCAGTCATGAAATTTTAGATGGTCTTAAGCTTGTATTTGATCAAGAAGGGACTGTCACTGCAGCAACATCATCACCGCTAACAGATGGTGCTGCCGTAACTCTAATTTGTGAAGAGCAGTATGCTAAAGATAATAATTTAGATATTTTAGGCAGAATTGTTTCTACAGCTGTTCAGGGCTGTTCACCCGAATTAATGGGATTAGGGCCCATAGGCGCTTCCAACAAAGCACTTAAAAGAGCCAATTTATCTATAAAAGATATTGATATTATAGAATTAAATGAAGCCTTTGCATCTCAATCCTTAGCTTGCATAAAGGACTTAGGTATCGAGGAACAAAAATTAAATTTAGATGGGGGAGCTATAGCCTTGGGCCATCCTCTTGGAGCAACAGGAGCTAGAATTACTGGAAAGGCAGCAGAAATATTAAGAAGAGAAAATAAAAAATATGCCTTAGCCACACAATGCATAGGCTTAGGTATGGGCATTGCCACAATTATTGAGACAACAAATTAATATAAATTAATTTACTTTTTTAACTTCGAAATTATTGCATCACCCATTTCAGATGTTGATACTTCTTTTTTTCCTTCAGAAAGAATATCTTTAGTTCTAAGATCAT
The DNA here is from genome assembly GCA_905616455.1 of uncultured Candidatus Pelagibacter sp. The sequence goes on from CAJQSW010000014.1 coordinate 61,335, forward strand.
CGTTTAATATGTCTTGAACAGCTTTTTCTAAAACATCAGCTTCATTATCTAAGTCTAATGAATACCTTAATGCCATTGCAAAACTTAAAATTGATGCAATTGGGTTTGCAATTCCTTTGCCAGCTATATCTGGTGCAGATCCATGAATAGGCTCATACATTGCTCTCATCTCACCTTCTTTATTTTTTGCCCCAAGCGAAGCAGATGGTAGTAGACCTAAAGACCCAGTTAACATTGAAGCTTGATCAGAAAGCATATCTCCAAACAAGTTATCGGTAACAATTACATCAAATTGCTTTGGATTTTTTAATAATTGCATTGCGCAGTTGTCTGCAAGCATATGACTTAACTCAACATCTTTGTATTCTTTATCATGAAGTTGTTGAACTTCTTCTCTCCAAAGCTGTCCAGCTTCCATTACATTTGATTTTTCACATGATGTAACTTTATTTGATCTTTTTTTAGCCAAATCAAAGGCTACTTTTGCTACTCTAACTATCTCGCTAGTCGTATAAGTGTGAGTATTAATGCCTTTTCTTTCACCATTTTCTATTGGCTTAATTCCTCTTGGCTCTCCAAAATAAATTCCACCTGTTAACTCTCTAACAATCATTATATCTAATCCAGAAACAATTTCTGGTTTTAGAGTTGAGGCATCAACTAATTGTTCAAAGCAAATTGCTGGTCTTAGATTTGCAAATAATTTTAATTCTTTTCTTAACTTTAATAATGCTCTTTCAGGTTTTTTTGAGAAATCTAAATTGTCCCATTTAGGACCACCAACAGCTCCTAACATTACAACTTCACTTTCTAGGGCTTTATAAAAAACTTCATCTGTGATTGGTGTACCATACTTGTCATAAGAACAACCACCAGCTAAATCTTGATCAATTTCAAAATCTAAAGATTTATTTGAATTAAACCATTGAATGACTTTTTTAACTTCCTGAATAACTTCAGGTCCAATGCCATCACCAGGTAAAAGTAAAATTTTTCTTTTCTTAACTTTAATCATTAAATATCCAAGGTTTATTTTCTTTTAATTTTTTTTCGTAAGTATCTATTTGTGTTGATTTTTCTAATGACAAAGCAATATCATCGAGACCTTCTAATAAGCATTTTTTTTTAAAAGGATCAATATCAAATTTTGTCTCATTATTTCCATAGACAATCTTTTGCTCGTTTAAATCTACTGAAATTTCTTCTTTTCTATTTGAATACTCTGAAAGTTCTTTAATTTTTTCCTCTTCTAAAATAATTGGTAAGATACCGTTTTTAAAACAGTTGCTGTAAAAAATATCAGCATAGCTTGAACTAATTACACATGTAATACCAAAATCTAATAAAGCCCAAGGTGCATGCTCTCTTGATGACCCACAACCAAAGTTGTTTCCGGCAATTAATATTTTTGAATTATTAAAAGGTTCATTATTTAATGAAAAATCTTTAATTTCATTTCCATCATCATCATATCTCATTTCAAAAAATAGATTTTTTCCTAGTCCTGTTCTTTTAATAGTTTTTAAAAATTGTTTAGGAATAATCATATCCGTATCAATATTAACTATTGGCAAGTAAGCTGGAATACTTTTAAGTGTATTAAATTTCTGCATTTTAATTTTGGTACTTTCTAACATCATCAAGGTTACCAGCAATTGCTGCAGCCGCAGCCATACCTGGGCTTACTAGATGTGTTCTTCCACCTCTACCTTGTCGGCCTTCGAAATTTCTATTTGATGTTGATGCACACCTTTCTTTTGGTTTTAATTTGTCTGCATTCATTGCTAAGCACATTGAACATCCAGGCTCTCTCCACTCAAAACCTGCATTAATAAATATTTTATCTAGACCTTCTTGTTCAGCTTGTTCTTTGACCAATCCAGATCCCGGGACAATCATTGCATGAACATGGGTTGCTTTCTTTTTATCTTTCAATATTTGTGCTGCCTCTCTAAGATCTTCTATTCTTCCGTTTGTGCAACTGCCAATAAAAACTGTATCAATTTTTATATCTTTTATGGCAACATCTGGTTCTAATCCCATATATTTCAATGATCTTTCTATCGAATTTTTTCTATCTACATCACTTTCATTCTCTGGGTTTGGAACTTTTCCATCAATTGAAACCACATCTTGAGGCGACGTCCCCCAAGTTACCATTGGAACAATGTCTTCAGCTGATAGATTTATCTCTTTATCAAATTTTGCATCAGAGTCAGTTTTTAAAGTTTTCCAATACTCTACTGCCTTATCCCAATTCTCATTTTTTGGAGACATAGGTCGACCTTTTAAATAGTCAAAAATTTTTTGATCGGGCTGTATAAGTCCAGCTCTAGCTCCACCCTCAATAGTCATATTACAAATTGTCATTCTATTTTCTACTGACAAATCAGAGATCAAGCTTCCTGCATATTCAATTACATATCCTGTACCACCTGCAGTACCTATATTTCCAATTATTTGAAGAACAACATCTTTAGAGGTAACACCAACTGTAAGCTTACCATTTACATTAACTCTAAAATTTTTAGCTTTTTTTTGAACTAATGTTTGTGTTGCTAAAACGTGTTCAACTTCAGAAGTTCCAATTCCAAATGCTAATGATCCAAAAGCTCCATGTGTAGCAGTGTGACTATCACCACAAACTATTACTGTTCCTGGTTGAGTAAATCCCTGTTCTGGTCCAACTATATGTACTATTCCTTGTCTTTTATCATGAACACCAAATAACTGAACTCCAAATTCTTTGCAGTTTTTATCAAGTGTTTCAATTTGAATTCTAGAATCCTTATCATCAATACCTTTTGATCTGTCGGTAGTTGGAATATTATGATCAACCACTGCCAAAGTTAAATTTGGTTGTCTTACTTTTCTATTAGAGTTTCTAAGACCCTCAAATGCTTGTGGACTAGTAACCTCATGAATTAAATGTCTATCAACAAATAATAGGGCCGTCCCATCTTCTTGTTGATGAACTAGATGTTCTTCCCAAATTTTATCGTAAAGAGTTAAAGGCATTGAAAAAAAAATTATTTTTTTTCTTCAGAACTTTCTATTTTTTGTTCTGCTTGAGCTTCAGGTTGTTTTTTAGTTTCTGTTGTTACTGGAGCTTCAGGTTGTTTTTTAGTTTCTGTTGTTACTGGAGCTAAAGCTTTTTCAGTTACAGCTTCTGGTTTAACATCAACTTCTATACCAATTTTTTTTCTAATTCTTTCTGCAATTCTAGCTGATTTACCAGTTCTGTCTCTTAGATAGTATAATTTTGCTCTTCTAACTTTTCCATGTCTGATAACTGTAATTGAGTCAATTACTGTTCCATATAATGGAAACGTTCTTTCAACACCTTCACCAAATGAAATTTTTCTAACTGTAAATGAAGAATTTAAATCTCTATTTTTTCTAGCAATACAAACACCTTCAAAATATTGAATTCTATCTTTTTTACCTTCGGTAATTCTCACACCAACTTTAACTATATCTCCTGGATAAAAATCTGGAATTTTTTTCTCTGCTAAGATTTTTTTAACGTTGTGTTGGTTTATTTCTTCAATTGTTTTCATTTGACTATTTATTAAATTAGTTTTTGTTATATTTTTGCCACAAATCTGGTCTACGGACGCGTGTTATAGCCTCTGATTGTGATAAACGCCAGTCTTTAATTTTGTTGTGATCTCCTGATAATAGTACTTCTGGAACACTTTTTTCCTCCCAAATTTGAGGTTTTGTGTACTGGGGATACTCTAAAAGTCCATTCTCAAAACTCTCATCTTTTTTTGATTGTTCATTTCCTAATACTCCAGGTAAAAGTCTTAAAATGCTATCTAGTAAAACAAAGGATGCTGTTTCCCCTCCTGATAAAATGAAATCTCCAATACTAAGTTCTTCTATATTTCTTGTTGATAATATTCTTTCATCAACACCCTCAAAATGACCACATATTAAACTGATAGATTTTTCTTTTGATAATTCTAGTGCTAATTTTTGATCAAGTTTTTTTCCCTTAGGAGATAAATAAAAAATTCTTTCACCTTCTCTTTTATTTTGATCAATCGATTTTGCTAAAACATCAGCTTTTAACAACATACCAGATCCACCACCAAAAGGAGTGTCATCAACTGTCTTATGTTTGTCTTCTGCAGCATCTCTAATGTTTACAACTTTTATATCCCAAATTTTATTTGATAATGCTTTTCCATAAAGCCCTTTACTTAAAGGGCCTGGAAAAATATCTG
>CAJQSW010000015.1 GCA_905616455.1 uncultured Candidatus Pelagibacter sp.
TGTTCTTTTAATTCTATGTCTAGAAGGCGATAAATTTTTTTAGTTGAGACTATCTTGCTTGTTTTAGCTAGTTCATTTGAATTTATTATTAGCTTTAAATGAAATTTTCCTTCTTGGTGACCTTTATGACCTTTGTGTAAAAAACTTTTATCTTCAATTTTAAGATCTTGAATAACAATTTCTGTTTCAAGCTTATTTTTAATAATTGCAATTAATTCATTTATATTCATAAGTACTAATTATTATTATATAACATGAAAAATATTTGTGACTGGAATAATTGCTTTAAAATTGGTGAATATAAGGCTCCAATTGAAAAAGATAATAGCAAAAGCTACCGACTTCTTTGTTTAGTTCACGTTAAAGAATTTAATAAAAATTGGAATTATTTTAAAGGTATGGATGATGAACAAGTGTTTGATTTTTTAAAGTCTGATATGACTTGGCACAAACCCACTCAAAGCTTTAGTTCTTCAGATAATTTTTTTAAAGTTCTTTGGAATAACACTTTAAAAGATGAGTTTGATAAGACTAAACTTAGAGGTGAATATAATCACATGAATCAGTTCAAATTTGATGCCAATGATATTAAAGCTTTTAGTATTTTAGGTGTTTCAGTCGGTTTAAAATGGGAGCAAATACAGGATAAATTCAAAACTCTTGTCAAAAAATTTCACCCTGATATTAATTTAGGAAATAAAGAATACGAAGAAAAACTTAAACTAATTACTTTAGCTTACACTCAGCTAAAAAATACTTATAGGGATAAAATTGACACCTAATTTAGATATAAAACCAGACATCAAAATGTCTTTAAAACAAACTTTTGGAATTGATTCAGATATGGAAGTTAACGCTTTCTCAAAGAAGAGTGAATATGTACCTGAAATAGATAAAAATTATAAATTCGATAGGGACACTACACTTGCAATTATATCTGGTTTTGCTTTTAATAAAAGAGTTTTAGTTCAGGGATACCATGGAACTGGCAAGTCTACACATATTGAACAAATTGCTGCAAGATTAAACTGGCCCTGTATTAGAGTAAACCTGGACAGTCATGTAAGTAGAATTGATCTTATTGGAAAAGATGCAATTGTTGTAAAAGATGGAAAACAAGTTACTGAATTTAAAGAGGGTATTTTACCTTGGTCTATTCAAAACCCAGTAGCTCTTGTTTTTGATGAATATGATGCTGGTAGACCCGATGTAATGTTTGTTATTCAAAGAGTTCTAGAAGCTGAAGGAAATTTTACTCTTTTAGATAAAAATAAAGTTATAAAACAAAATAAATTTTTTAGATTATTTGCAACCTCAAATACAATTGGACTAGGAGACACAACAGGACTCTATCATGGTACACAACAAATAAATCAAGGACAAATGGACAGATGGAATATTGTTACATCTTTAAATTACTTAAGTCTTGATAGAGAAATGGAAATTGTTTTAGCAAAGAATAAAAATTTGAATAATCCAAAAGGTAAAGAAAAAGTTTCTAGCATGATTAAAGTAGCTTCTTTAACTAGAAAAGGTTTTATAGCAGGAGATATTTCAACAGTTATGAGCCCACGAACTGTACTACATTGGGCTGAAAACGCTGAAATTTTTAAAGATATTGGTTATGCATTTAGAGTTACATTCTTAAACAAATGTGATGATATGGAAAAGAATACTATAGCTGAATATTACCAAAGATGTTTTGGTGACGAATTACCAGAGTCAATGGTAAATATTCAGATTTAAATGAGCAGTAAAGAAGACAATTTCAAAGAACAGTTTAAACAAGCTCTAATCTCCACTGCAAAAGTAATTTCGGAAGATTATAATCCAAATAACAAAAAAATTGATAAAGATTTAATATCAAAAAAAATAGATTTTTTTAATATAACTGATTTACCAACTAGAAATGATTTCATCAGATTAAGAGCAGAAACAGATTCAAGTGCACTTAAAAAGAAATTTTCTAATAAAGAGATATTTAATAAAAACTTGCCTGGTAATCCTTCTTGTAAATCTTTATATAATATCGCTGAAAAAATTAGATATGAAGTTTTGGGTGGAAAAATGCTTAAGGGTGTCCGGAAAAATTTAAACGAAAATTATAATCAAAAAATAACCTCAGTTCATAAGAATCAATTAAAAAATAAGAAAGATGTTCCTGTGACCGAGGCTTTTGAACTTTATATGTTGAAAAAATTTTTAAACATAGAGCTTAATGCTGTGTCATGCAAAATGTTAGATTTTTGGGAAAAAGATTTTGCCTCTTCAATTGATAAACATATAGATTTTTTAAATG
>CAJQSW010000016.1 GCA_905616455.1 uncultured Candidatus Pelagibacter sp.
AACTACCCAATAATAGGTACACCCAACTATGTTAATGGTCGTAAAATACCCGAAACTGCCTTTATACTTTCGTTAATCAGACAAGAGAGTGAATTTGACATGACGGCAAATAGTCATGCGGGAGCACAAGGATTAATGCAATTAATGCCATACACTGCAAAATTAGTTTCTAAACAGGCGAAGCTTCCTTATTCAAAATCAAGATTAACATCTGATCCTGAATATAATATCAATCTTGGATCTCATTATATAGCAGGATTAATTTTACAGTATGATGGTGCCTACCCTTTTGCCACAGCAGCATACAATGCGGGTCCTAATAGAGTTAAATATTGGAAAAAAATAAATAAAGATCCTCAAAAAAACCAAGTTGATTTCGTAGATTGGGTTGAGTTAATTAAATTTAAAGAGACGAGGAACTATGTTCAGCGTGTTATGGAAAACTATAATGTCTACAGATATATTTTGGAGAAAAAACCCATTAAAATGAAAGACTTTTTTAAAGATCATCCCTTATTTTAATGGCGGAAGCGGTGGGATTCGAACCCACGGTAGAGTTACCCCTACGGCAATTTAGCAAACTACTGGTTTAAGCCAACTCACCCACGCTTCCACTTTCATATGGATATAACCGATTGTATTGAATTTTCAATATTTATAAAGTATTTCTTAATTTATATTATGAAAAATAAGTATTCCATATTTTCTTTAATCAAAAATGCTTTTTCTTACCATGAGAATTGGCAAAAAGCCTGGAAAGATCCAGTTATAAAAAAAGAGTATGACGCAGTAATAATTGGTGGTGGTGGTCATGGTTTAGCTACTGCTTATTATTTAGCTAAAAAGCATAATATGAAAAATATTGCTGTTGTTGAAAAAGGCTGGATTGGTGGTGGTAATACCGGAAGAAATACTACAATTATAAGATCTAATTATTTATGGGACGCAAGTGCTGGTCTTTATGATCATGCCTTAAAATTATGGGAAGGTTTATCTCAAGAAATAAATTATAATGTAATGTTTAGTCAAAGAGGTGTGATGAACCTTGCGCACAATTTACAAGATATTAGAGATTTAAAAAGAAGAACACATGCTAATAGATTAAATGGTATTGATGCTGTTTACTTAAGTACAGAAGAAGTTAAAAAATTTTGTCCAATTATTAATACATCTCCTGATATTCGTTATCCAGTATTAGGTGGAACACTACAAAAAAGAGCTGGTACAGCTAGACATGATGCAGTTGCATGGGGATATGCACGTGGTGCTGATGAAATGGGTGTTGATATAATTCAAAACTGTGAAGTAAAAGGAATTAAAAGAAATGGTGATGAAATTGAAGGTATAGAAACAACTAGAGGATTTATTAAGACAAAAAAAATTGGTGTAGTTGCAGCTGGCCATTCAAGTGTTCTAGCTAACATGGCTGGTTTACGATTACCTTTAGAAAGTAAACCACTTCAAGCTCTAGTCTCAGAGCCAGTTAAACCAATTATTGATACAGTAGTAATGTCTAACGCTGTACATGCTTACGTTAGTCAATCAGATAAAGGTGAGCTTGTAATAGGTGCTGGAACTGATGACTATGTTTCTTACTCACAAAAAGGTAGTCATGATATTGTTGAAGGAACCTTAAATGCAATTTTAGAACTCTACCCAATTTTTAGTAGAATGAGAATGCTTAGACAATGGGGTGGAATTGTGGACATTTGTCCGGATGCAAGTCCTATTATTAGTAAAACAACAATAAAAGGTTTGTACTTCAACTGCGGTTGGGGGACAGGTGGATTTAAAGCAACACCTGGATCAGGAGATTTATTTGCACATACAATTGCAAACGATGAACCTCATAAACTAAATGCTGCTTTCAACTTAAATAGATTTATTAGTGGTGATCTTGTTGATGAACATGGTGCAGCGGCGGTAGCTCATTAATGTTTTTGATTACCTGTCCTTTTTGTGGTGAGAGAGAACAAAGCGAATTTAAAGCTGGTGGAGAAGCTCATATTGAAAGACCAAAACAACCTACGGAATTAAGTGATGATGAATGGGCTGAATATTTGTTTATGAGAAAAAATATAAAAGGTGTTCAGTTAGAAAGATGGAACCACGCACATGGATGTAGAAAATGGTTTAATGCGGTTAGAGACACCAATAATGATGAAATAAAAGCAATTTATAAAATGGGTGAAAAACCACCATCCATCTAATCCTATGTTAAAAAATTTAAGAGTAAAAACTAGTAAGTTTATTGATGAAACAACAAATGTTTCATTTAAATTTAATGGTAAAACTTATTATGGTTTTAAAGGTGATACCTTAGCCTCTGCTCTGTTATCAAATGATGTTCATTTAGTTGGAAGAAGCTTTAAATATCATAGACCAAGAGGAATAATGACGGCTGGATCTGAAGAACCAAATGCAATAGTTCAAACAAACGATAATTCAGCTTTCACAGAACCAAATGTTAGAGCAACGGAAATTGAGATCTATGATGGTTTGGAGGCTTCCAGTCAAAACTGTTGGCCTAATGTAAATTTTGATATTGGAGGAATAAATAACTTTCTATCCCCTCTTTTGCCAGCTGGATTTTATTATAAAACATTTATGTGGCCAGCAAGTTTCTGGGAAAAATACGAATATGTCATTAGACATTCTGCAGGTCTTGGAAAGTCTCCCACAAAACCAGATCCAGATATCTACGATCACAGATACATTCACTGTGATGTACTTGTGATAGGCGCTGGTATTACAGGGATTATAGCAGCAAAGACAGCTGCTAAAAATAATTTAAAAACTTTATTACTTGATGAAAAAACTGAACTTGGGGGCTCTACAATTTATCAGGATTCAAATCATGTAAAGATTAATGGTCAAAGCTCATCTAGTTGGTTAGAAAATGAAATAACTGAATTAGAAAAATTAGATAATTTAGAAATTAAAACTAGAACAAGCGTCGCCGCTTATCATGGTTACAATTATTTACTAGCAAGAGAAAATTTAACAGATCATTTATCAAAAAATGATGCACAAAATAAAGTTAGACAAAGATTATTAAAAATTAGAGCTAAAAAAGTTATAGTTGCAACTGGTTCATTGGAAAGACCAATGGTTTTCAATAACAATGATAGACCGGGTATTATGTTATCTTCTGCTGTTAAAAAATACGCAGATTATTATGGTGTTGCAACAGGTCAGGAAAATATTTTTTTCACTAATAATGATACGGCTTATGAAAGTGCAATTTCTTTGAATAATAAAGGCATCAAGGTTGAGGCAATAATTGATATTAGAGAAAACCCTAATTCAGAATTTACTAAAGAAGCTGAAAATTTGGGCATAAAGATTTATAAAAATCATACTATTGTTGATACGCATGGTTATAAAAAATTAAATAAAATCTCGATTATGGAATTATCTAAAGATGGTCAGTCTTTTGCTAACTCTAATATAATAACACTAGGTTGTGATTGTTTGGGAATGGCTGGTGGATGGACTCCTGCCGTTCATCTATTCACTCAATCAGGTGGCAAATTGAAATTTAGAGATGAAGATCAAGTGTTCATTCCCAATAAATACCCTTCAGATCAAATAAGTGTTGGTTCATGTAATGGGGATTTTGAATTAGATGAAATTATTAATAATACTTCAAAAAGCTTAAAGAAATTTTTAAATATTAATAAAACTGATTTTGATATTTTAGATGTGAAATGTCCTAAAGATAAAGCAATAAGAAATATTTGGTTACTCCCTTCTAATAAAGTTCTAGGGAAAACAAAACCTTTTGTTGATTATCAGAATGATGCAACAGCTAAAGATATTAAGCTTGCACTAAGAGAAGGTTTTAAATCTATCGAACATGTTAAGCGTTATACAACAACTGGTATGGGTACAGATCAGGGTAAACTTGGTAATATGCATGCACTTGGAATTATTGCAGATACAGCAGGTATAAAAGTTGGTGAGCTTGGTACAACAACTTTTAGACCTCCTTATACACCCCTAACTTTTGGTACCATGGTTGGTCGAAATGTTGGTGAATATTTTGATGCGTTTAGAAGAACACCCATGAATGACTGGCATATTGAAAATAAAGCTGAATTTGAAAATGTTGGACAATGGAAAAGAGCTTGGTACTACCCACAAAATAACGAGACTATGCACGATGCTGTTCAAAGAGAAAGTAAAGCTGCGAGAGATAGCGCTGGTATTTTAGATGCTTCGACACTTGGTAAAATTGATATTCAGGGTACCGATGCATCAGAATTTTTAAATAGAGTTTACACTAATGCTTGGTCAAAACTTACTATTGGTAAATGTAGATACGGTTTGATGCTTAATGAGGATGGAATGGTTTATGATGACGGTGTAACAACACGTCTTGACGAAAATCACTATATTATGACAACGACTACTGGTGGTGCTGCAAATGTTTTAGGTAAGCTTGAAGATTATCTTCAAACAGAGTGGCCAGAATTAGATGTGTACCTATCATCAGTTACCGATCATTATGCAACAGCAAGTGTTTGTGGTCCTAACAGCAAAAAAATATTAAATAAAATAATTCCAGATTTAGATTTATCTGATGAAAACTTTCCTCACATGTCTTTTAAAAATACAAAAATCGGTAACATTAAATGTAGAGTAATGAGAATTAGTTTCACAGGTGAGCATAGTTATGAAATTAATGTTCAAGCAAACTTTGGTAAATCTCTTTGGGAAAAATGTATGGTAGCTGGACAAGAATTTAAAATCACTCCTTATGGAACAGAGACAATGCACTTATTAAGAGCTGAAAAAGGATTTATCATTGTTGGTCAAGATACAGATGGAACAATGACTCCTATTGATTTACAAATGGACTGGATTGTAAGTAAAAAAAAATACGATTTTATTGGAAAGAGATCACTTTATAGATCAGATACTATGAAAGAAGATCGTAAACAATTAGTTGGTTTAATAACTGACAACCCAAATGAGGTTTTAGAAGAAGGTGCGCAGATAGTTGCTGATACTAATAAAGTACCAGTTGAAATGCTTGGTCATGTTACGTCAAGTTATTATAGCCCAAATTTAAATAAATCTATTGCTCTAGCAGTTGTAAGAAATGGGAAAAATATGATGGGTCAAAAATTATTTATCCCAATGGAAAATAAAAATATTAATGTAACTATTGTTGATCCAGTTTTTTTTGACAAAGAAAATGTGAGGTTAAATGCTTAATTACAACACATCTATAAAAGAAGAGAAGTCTTACTCAGATTTAGAGATGAAAGAAATTAAACCTATTATGAAATTAATTATAAGAGGTAAAACAAAAGATTTTATTACCGCTATTGGAAAAAATTTAAATATGATCTTGCCCACTGAAGCTAACACATCTACGTCTGGTGAAGCATTAACGGCTTTATGGTTAAGTCCAGACGAATGGATGTTAATTTCAAACAAAACTATAAGTGAAGACA
>CAJQSW010000017.1 GCA_905616455.1 uncultured Candidatus Pelagibacter sp.
AATTGGTGTAATTGTAGTTTCTTCCGCAATGAGTGGGACGACTAATCAATTAATTAAACAAACGAAAGAATTAAGTAAAAATTTTGATGCAGCTGAATATGATGTCTTACTATCTACAGGTGAACAAGTAGCCTGCGCATTAATTGCCGGTAGGTTAAAGCACTTAGGATTTAAAGCCAGATCTTGGATGTCTTGGCAGGTACCAATTCTCACTGAAGGCTCATATGGCTCATCAAGAATTAATAAGATTAACAAAAATAAAATAATTGATTTTATAAAGTCTGATGGAATACCTGTTATCACTGGCTTTCAAGGGGTAAATTTAGAAAATAGAGTTACCACATTAGGAAGAGGAGGGACTGATGCCTCAGCAATAATGTTGGCAAAGTTTTTTAATGCTGATGCTTGTGAAATATATACAGATGTAGATGGTGTCTATACTACTGATCCAAGAAATCATGCAAAAGCAAAAAAATTAGATAAGATTTCTTATGATGAAATGTTAGAAATGGCATCATTAGGGGCGAAAGTCATGCAACCAACATCAGTACAAGATGCTAAATTAAACAATATAAGTTTCTCAGTTAAATCCTCACTTATAAAAAAAAAGGGTACTTTAATAACAAGTAATAAAAAAGCTTTTAGTAATCAAATTATTACAGGAATTACTTCAACTAAAAATGATGCCAAGGTTACCATGATTGGTGTTAAAGATAAACCTGGAGTGGCAGCGTCTATTTTTAAACCATTATCACTTAATCAAATTAATGTTGATATGGTGGTACAAAATATATCATTAAATAGTAAAGAAACAGATATGACGTTTACTATTAAATCGGAAGATTTAAAAAAAACAGAAAAAATCATTAAACAAAACAAAAAAATTTCCTTTAGAAAATTTTCGTATGATTGTAATGTCTCCAAAGTATCAATTATAGGAGTTGGAATGATTACAACGCCTGGGATCACTTATAGAATGTTTCAAGCACTGGCATCAAAAAAAATTAATATTATGGTTATTTCAACTTCTGAAATAAAAATTTCAGTTTTAATTTCTAACAAACGAGTAAAGAAAGCTATTGCAGCTCTTCATAAAGAATTTAAATTAGATTAAATTATGAGTTTAAGACCATTTAGAGATATTAATAGAAAGAAAACAAAAGTTATAAATGTTGGCGACGTGAAGATAGGTGGTGATAATCCTATTTCAGTCCAATCAATGACGAATACACTTACCACAGATATTCAAGCAACTATAAAGCAAATTAATGATATTCATGAAGAGGGAGCTGACCTTGTCAGGGTTTCTTGTCCAGATAAAGAATCTTCTTTAGCGCTTAAGGAAATCACTAAGAATGTTTCTATACCAATAATTGCTGATATTCATTTTCATTATAAAAGAGCCATTGAAGCTGCTGAAAATGGTGCAAAATGTTTAAGAATTAATCCAGGCAATATAGGTGACGAATCAAAGGTCCATGAAATATTAAGTGCTGCAAAAAATAATGGCTGCTCTATAAGAGTAGGAGTAAACGCAGGCTCACTTGAAAAAGATATTTTAGAAAAATATAAAGAGCCTTGTCCAGAAGCTTTGGTTGAAAGTGCACAAAGAAATATCAAAATTCTAGAAGATCAAGATTTTTTTAATTTTAAAATTAGTGTTAAATCATCAGATGTGTTTTTGTCTATGGCCGCATATCGCCAACTTTCAAAGGTGACAGATTACCCTTTGCATTTAGGAATCACAGAAGCAGGTAGTTTTATTTCAGGAAGTATTAAGTCTTCGATAGGCCTGGGGTCACTTTTAATGGATGGAATAGGTGATACGATAAGAATTTCATTATCTGATGATCCAGTTAAAGAAATAAAGATAGGTAACGAAATATTAAAATCACTTAATTTAAGAAATAGAGGTGTAAAAATCATATCTTGTCCATCATGCGCGCGCCAAGCCTTTCAAGTGATAGACACAGTTAAAACATTAGAAGAAAAGCTTTCTCATATTAGAACTCCTATGACCTTATCAATTATTGGATGTGTAGTGAATGGACCAGGAGAAGCTGCAATGACAGATATAGGCATCACTGGTGGGGGTAAAGGGAATAACATGCTCTATTTATCTGGCATTCAAAGTGAAAAAGTTTTATCAGAAGATATAATATCAAGAGTTGTAAGCGAAGTTGAAAAAAAAGCTTCTGAAATTGATAAAAAATTAAAATGATACCTTTAAAAACTATTGAAGAATTAATATCTAAACATTCCTTATTAGAGAAAGAGTTATCAACAGGTGACGTAGATAAAAAACTTTTTGCTGAAAAATCAAAAGAATACTCAGATTTAAATGATGTGATTGAAGATGCTAAAAAATATTTTTCTTATGAGGGAGGGAAAAAAGATTTAGAAAAAATTTTAGATGATTCTGATAGTGATGATGAATTTAAAGCAATGGCTGAAACTGAATTAAAAGATCTTAAGTTAGAAAATGAAACAATAGAAAAAAAATTAAAATTATTCTTATTACCCAAAGATGAGGCAGATACAAAAAATGCGATTATAGAAATTAGGGCTGGCACAGGAGGTTTAGAAGCAAGTTTGTTTGCTTCGGATCTTTTTAAAATGTACGAAAAAGTTAGTCACCAAAAAAAATGGGAATTAGAATTAATAAGCATGTCTCAGAGTGAGGCTGGTGGACTTAAAGAAGTTATTGCATCAATTAGAGGAAAAAATATTTATTCAACCTTGAAGTATGAAAGTGGAGTTCATCGTGTTCAGAGAGTTCCTGATACAGAAACACAGGGAAGAATTCACACATCTGCTGCAACAGTAGCTGTTCTTCCAGAAGCAGAAGAGGTTGATATAAAAATAAACGATTCAGATCTGAGAATTGATGTTTTTAGAGCGGGTGGCCCTGGAGGACAGTCCGTAAATACAACCGATAGTGCTGTGAGAATTACTCATATTCCAACTGGATTATCTGTATCTCAGCAAGATCAAAAATCACAACACAAAAATAAAGCAAAAGGAATGCTGATTTTAAGGTCAAGACTTTATGAATTAGAAAGATCAAGAATAGATGGTGAAAGATCACAAGATAGAAAAAGTAAAATAGGAACTGGAGATCGCTCTGAAAGAATTAGAACATATAATTTTCCACAAGGAAGGGTAACAGATCATCGTATTAACCTAACATTACATAAGCTTGAAGCTTTTTTAGAAGGTGAGGCATTCGATGAAATGGTAGAAAGCTTAACACTGCAAGCGCAAGAAGAAAAATTAAGTAACCTTAATTAAAATGAATATAGAAAATACCCTAAATGAAGGAATAAACATCTTACAAAAAAATAAAATACCTAATCCTCAGCTTGATAGTGAGATATTGTTATCCAACTTAATTAAAAGAGATAAAAAACATATTATTTTAAATCCCAAAGAACTTCTGAACTCAGAACAATTAGACAAATTTAAAAGTTTAATTGAAAGAAGAAAAAAAGGGGAACCAATTGCCTATCTAATAAATAAAAAAGAGTTTTGGAAAGATGAATTTTTTGTTAATAAAGATGTTCTAATTCCAAGGCCCGATACTGAATTAATAATAGAGCAAGTCTTAAAAATCTATTCACGAGATGAGCAATTGCAATTTTTAGATATTGGAACTGGATCTGGATGTATCCTTTTATCCATACTAAAAGAGAGACCCAATTTTTATGGAACTGGAATAGATATCTCCAAAGAAAGTATAAATGTAAGTAAATTCAATGCAAAACAACTCAACTTAATAAATAGGGTAAAATTCTTTAATTCAAGTGTTGACAATTTTAAAATTGGGAAATATGATCTAATTGTTTCAAATCCTCCTTATATTGAACTGTTAAGCTTAAAATATTTGGAAAAAGACGTTGTTAACTTCGAACCAAAGTTAGCTTTAAGTGGCGGGCTTGATGGGTTTTTAAAAATCAGAAAAGTTATTAGTAAGGCAAAAACACTGATTAAGAAAAATGGTAAATTTATTTTAGAGATTGGCTGTAACCAAAAAAATAAAGTTAAAAAAATATTAAAAGAAGAAGGTTTTTACGTAAACAAAGCCATAAAAGACTATGGAAATAATGATCGCTGCATAATCAGCACTAAAATTTAAATTAACGAAAAAAATATGGTAACATTTAGAAGCAATAATAATAATAATAGAAGACCTCCATTTAGAAGTAATAACAATAGAAGACCTCCATTTAGAAGTAATAATGAGGGATCAAAGTTTTCTAATAATGATAATTTTCAAAGAAAAGTACCTGGTAGAAATAATCATAATGCCCCGAAACTTATTGAAAAATATAATGAGATGGCTAGAGAAGCTTTAGCAAACGAAGATAGGGTTTTATCTGAAAATTATTTTCAACATGCAGATCACTTTACTAGAGTCCAAAATGAGCAAGAAGCTCATCGAAAGGCTAGAGTACACACTCCAGTTGAGGCAGCAAACCCCATTCAAACTGAAGTTGATAATATAAAGGAAGAAGTTAAGGTTGTTAAAGCCGAAGAAACTAAAAAAATAGTTTCAGAACCAGTAATAAAAAAGGCTATAAAACCTGTAGAAAAAAAACCTGTAGAAAAGAAGTCAGTCGCAGTTTAATTTAGACCAATAATTAATTCTGATTTCAAAACATCCAATTTAATTTTTTGTACTTCAAAAGTTTTTCTCTCTTCACTTTTTAATGTTTTCCCAGAAGGGAGTTTTAACTTTTGAGAGTTAATTTTTTTTCCATTTTTTACCACTTCATAATGTAAATGTGGACCTGTTGAATTTCCAGTCGAGCCAACAAAACCAATGATTTGTCCTTGTTTAACTCTCATTCCTTCTCTTAAGCCTAGAGCAAAACTTTTCATGTGTGCATAAATTGTTTGATAAGTTGAGTTATGTTTTATCTTAATACAATTTCCACCACCACCACACCACCTTGCTCTTATTATAATACCATTGCCCGAAGCCATAATTGGTGTACCCGTCGGTGCAGCAAAATCAGTTCCTCTATGCATTTTATTAAACCCATCTATAGGATGCTTTCTCATTCCAAAAGAAGATGAAAGCCTCGCACCATTAATTGGTGTTTTCATTAAAGCTTTTTTAACACTCATACCATTTTGATTGTAATGTCCTTCACTACCTTTTTTATCAAAATAATATAATAAATTATTTGTTCCACTTAGTTTTAAGTCTGCAAAGATTTTTATTTTTAACTTATTAATCATATTTTTTTACCATTTTGTTTTTCTTATTTGTAATAGAGGATGAGAGACTAAACAATGCCATATAACAGCCTGAAAAGCCTCAGTATGAGGGGTTATAAGT
>CAJQSW010000018.1 GCA_905616455.1 uncultured Candidatus Pelagibacter sp.
TAATGTGTAGTCTGCGCAAAAGAGTTTTATTATTTTTTTGAGTTTCTAATTCAGCAGATTTATTATCTGTAATATCAATCCATTCTATGTCTTTAATATTTTGTTTTTTATACAAATTTATTTCTGCTCGACAAATATTACATGAATTATTAAAATAGACTTTCACTTGTTATTTTTTTTCTTTCCAGGCAGTCATTCCACCAGTCATATTTTTTATATTTTTTAATCCCATGTCTTGCATTGTTTTAGTTGCAAGAGTACTTTGACCACCTAGACCACAAAATACCACGTATTCTTTATCTGGATTATTTTTAAACATATCATTTTCTAAAGGACTTCCGTCTGCTAAGTAAAATTCTAACAAACCTCTTTCTAAATTAATGGCATTACCTATGGTTTCTGCTTCGAAACTACCTTTATCTCTGACATCTATAAATTGAACATTTGGATCATTCAATTTTTCTTTAGCTTCATCTATAGAGATATTTGTTATTTCATTGGAAACATTCATTAATTCATCAAATTTTTTCATTTTATCATCCTTTTTTATTTATTAGTAAAATTAACCAGAATTAGCTAGTTTGTATATGTGCGAAATTCACCAATTGAAAAAATAATTATAACCACTATTTGATTGGTATGACTGATTTCTTTAACAAAACAGATTTATCAAGAAATGATGCAGAAAAAATTATTTCTGAAACCCTGAATAATTGTGATGATGGTGAGCTTTATTTAGAAAATTCCAAGAGCGAATCTATTGTGTTGGATGATGATAAAATTAAAAGTTCTACTTATAGTTCTGATTTAGGCTATGGTTTAAGAGCTGTAACAGGTGAAGTTGTTGCCTATTCACATTCAAATGAAATTTCAAGAAATTCATTAAAACAATCAGCTGATAATTTAAGCTCAACCTTGAAATCAAAGAAAGGAGTTTATAATCATCAGATACCTAAAACAAATGAAAAATTTTATAAAGACATTAACCCCATAGAAGAAAAATCACTTCAATCAAAATTAGAACTTCTAAAAGAAGTTAATAACTATACAAGAGCAAAAAGTGGGATTGTACAACAGGTAACTGCAAGCTTTTCTGGAGAACATAAATCTATAGAAATAATTAGATCAGGTGGTGAAGTACTAACAGATGTTAGACCTTTAATTCGCTTTAATGTTTCTATAATGCTTGAAAAAAATGGAAAAAAAGAAACTGGAGTTTATGGCATTGGTGGCAGACAGTCATACGATGAATATCTCAAAGACGATAATTGGAAAAAAGTATGTGATGAAGCATTCAGAATTGCTTCAGTAAATTTAGATAGCAAACCAGCGCCAGCAGGAGAAATGAAAGTTGTTTTAGGACCGGGTTGGCCAGCAATACTTATTCATGAAGCAATAGGACATGGTTTAGAAGGAGATTTTAATAGAAAAAAAACATCTGCATTTCATAATTTAATGGGTCAAAGAGTTGCAAGTGAAGGAGTTACAATTGTTGATGATGGAACTTTGCATAATAGAAGAGGAAGCTTAACGATTGATGATGAAGGAACTCCCACAGAAAAAACTGTCTTAATTGAAAATGGTATATTAAAAAATTTTATGCAAGATCGTTTAAATGCAAGATTAATGAATACCAGATCTACTGGAAGTGGTAGAAGAGAAAGTTATAAGCATGTAGTTCTTCCTAGAATGCGAAATACAATGATGTTAAATGGAAAATATTCTCAAGAAGAAATGATCAAGTCAGTTGATAAAGGCATATTTGCAGTTAGTTTTGGAGGAGGTCAGGTAGATATTACTTCTGGAAAGTTTGTATTTAATTGTACTGAAGCTTATGAAATTATAAATGGAAAAATTGGTGCTCCCATCAAAGGAGCAACATTAATAGGTGATGGCCCATCAATTTTAAAGGAAGTTTCGTTAGTTGGAAATAATATGATGCTCGATCCAGGCATTGGAACTTGTGGAAAAGCAGGACAGGGTGTACCGGTTGGAGTAGCGCAGCCCTCAATTTTGATTGATAAAATGACTGTAGGTGGAACTCAATTATAAATCATATGGTTAAAGATCAAGATTACCTAAAAAAAACAGCATCCTTTTGTATAGATTTAGCAAAAAAATTAGGTGCAACAGATGCCACTGCAGCAGTAATGCACTCAATTTCTGAAACAGTTAATTTTAGAAATAAAAAATTAGATGAGTCTGATAGGTCGGATAGTTTGGGAGTTGGTTTAACAACATATATTGGCACAAAAAAATCTAGCATTTCATCATCGAATCTTAACGAGGATAATATTAAAACTTTAATAGAGAGATGTATCGAAACAACAAAAATTACACCTGAAGATGAACTTAATTCTTTGCCAGATAAAGATTTGTTGGCAACGAAAATTAATGATTTAAATTTATATGATGATGACCACATTGAGAACAATGAAAAAATTGAATATTTAAAAGAAGCTGAAGAAGCTGCATTGGAAAAGAAAGAAATTATTAATACAGAAACAGGCTTTACTGAGTCTAAGTCTAACTTTATACTAGCAAACAGTGATGGTTTTTTAAACGGGTATAAGTCCTCATCTTTTTCAGCATCGTGTGTAGCTGTCGCAAAAAATGCTAATAATAATATGGAAAGAGACTATGAATTTACAAGTACCCGTCATTTGCATGATATGCTCAGACCCAATCAAATTGGATCATTAGCAGCTAAAAAAACAGTTCAAAAATTAAACCCTCAAAAAATAGAAAGTGAAAAAATTAGTATCATTTTTGATAGGAGAATTTCAAAAGGAATATTAAGCGTTTTAGCAAGTGCAATATCAGCCTCTTCTATAGCAAGAGGAACATCATTTTTAAAAGATAAAATAAATGAAGAAATATTTTCTTCCTCAATAAATATTTATGACAAGCCCAATATTGTTAAAGGATTAGGATCTAGATATTTTGATGATGAGGGAGTCAAAACCAAGGAATTAAAATTAGTAGATCAAGGTATTTTAAAGCATTATCTCGTTGATACTTATTATGGAAAAAAATTGAAATCAAAATCGAATGGTAGAAGCGGTGGAACAAGTAATTTGTATTTTGAAAAAGGATCTATTTCTTACAAAAATCTTTTAAAGTTAAATCAAAGAACATTATATATTACTGAAACAATTGGTCATGGCAGCAACCTAGTTACAGGAGACTACTCGGTAGGAGCTACAGGATTTATGGTTGAAAATGGAGTATTTAAATATCCAGTTAGTGAAATCACTATAGCTGGAAATTTTAATGATATGTTTAAAAATATAACTTTAGCTGACGATCTAGAGTTTAAATATTCTACTAATGCTCCAACAATGTTAATAGAAGGCATGGTTGTTGCGGGTAAATGAAAGATTTCTGTATTATTGGTTCAGGTATTTCTGGCGCTACAATTGCCAGTATTCTTAGCAAAAAATATTCATTAGATGTTTATGATAAGGCCAGAGGTATAGGTGGAAGGTCATCCAACAAAAAACTTAATAAAGATGAAAGCTTTGATCATGGTGTTCAATATATTTCTCCAAAAAGCACCCTGTTTAAAAAATTTATCAATAATCTTATTAAAAAAAGAATAGTTAAAAAGTGGCGAGGAAAACACATATTTTTAAGCACAGAAAAGAAGGAAGAAAAAAAACATATTAAGATAATTGGCACAAAGGGAAATAATGCAATTAGTAAATATTTATTAAAAGATATTAACTGTAATTTTAATAATGAAGTCGTAAAAATTTTTAATAAAAATAAGGTATGGGAAATCTCTTTTTCAGATGGATCAAAAAAATTCTATAAATCTTTAATATTAACCTGTCCATTTGCTCAATTAAAAAAACTTTCAAAAAAATATATTAAACATCCATTCATTAACAAAAAAATTAAGATGGATGCAAATATAACAGTTATGATGACTATAAAAAAAACCAAACCAAATATAAGTAGTTATTTTTTTAGTGATAAAATACTTGGCTGGGCTGGAAATGAAAATAGTAAAAAACGTTTTATTAGTAAAAATGATCTTTGGACTCTACAAAGCACTTACTTGTGGGCAAATAAAAAGATTAATAAAAACCGAGAAAATAAAGAACTAAACTCAAAAATTATGATTGAACAGTTTTTTAAGCTTACAGGTATAAAAAAAACTAAAGCTTTATTTTCATTAAATCATGGGTGGAAATATTCATCTAATTCAAAACCATTAAATATTAAAAGTTATTGGAACTCTTCTCTAAATTTTGGTGTTTGCGCTGATTGGTTTGTTGGTCCAAGGTTAGAATCTGGATGGATAAGTGCTCATGATCTTTTTAAAAAGATAAAAAAATAATTTTATTTAAAATTCTTAACTCTATATTCCCAATTTCCTAACCTAGAATATGTAACTTTTAAAATTAAAGAATTTTTTTTATCAAACCAAATATCAAAATTAAGCCTTTTATCTTTTTGTAAAGACATGTCTTTTGAAGTTAGTTTAAAATGATCAACCTCATAAGTTGTTCCATAAAGTTCAATTTTTTCGTTACCAATAAAGGTAACTATTTGTTCTTTAATGCTCCCTGATACTGGGCTAATTTGACTATTGGACTGTAAAATTTTATGGCTCCACCAGTTTCCAATCACATTATTTGTTGATGCTACACCATTATAGGATGAACCCTGAATATTAAATTTGTCAATTTCTTTATCAAATTCTAAATCTACATATTTTTTTTTATCGTTTTGAAGTGTTTTGGAATTAAAAGAAATTAATTCATTATTAATATATTTTTCTTCACCATACCCCTCAATTTCCAAAATAGTTGCTCCAAATAACTTAACAGTAAATTTAATTTGATTTGTAACAGTTGTTTTGTTTCCATCTCTTTTAAAAAAATAATAATTATATCCAATAACCTCCCCATCTTTTAAAATTTCCATTTCAATCTTATCAAACTCATTATAATGCTCCATGTGAGCATTAGAGCTAAGTGAATATACTAAAAAAAATATTAATATAAAAATTTTTTTCATAAGATCTTAACAATAATAGACTTTAATTTTAAAAGAAGTAGTTTATTAAAAAAAATGTTTTTAAAAATTAAAAATATACCCAAAGTATTATGGAGTTCAGATAAACCTTTAAATTTAAAGCCAAAAATTTCTACATTCTTTTTTTTATGTCTTGGATTAACCTTATTTGGTTTGGGTGAGGGACTATTAATAGTTTCTTTTGCTGGAGCATCACCCTGGTCTGTCCTTGCACAAGGTATTGCATCGAATGTTGATTTTTCTACTGGAATAATAACTATATTTGTAAGCATAGGTGTTTTGCTTCTTTGGATACCATTAAAACAAAAACCAGGAATTGGAACAATTTTAAATGCAATAATTATTGGTTTAATGATTGATGTTTGTATTAATTTTGTACCAACACCAGAAAATTATATTTCACAAATATTTTTGGCTATTATAGCAGTATTAACAGTAGGACTTGGTGGTGGTATTTATCTAGTGGCTAACTTAGGAGCTGGACCAAGAGATGGATTAATGGTGGGCTTACAAAAAAAAACAAATTTATCAATTGCCACTGTTAGAGCTTTTCTTGAGATCACAGCAATGTCTATAGGTTGGTATTTAGGAGGAACAGTTGGGGTTGGAACTTTACTATTTGCTTTTGGGATTGGACCAGCCGTCGCTTTAAGTTTATTTATTGTTGGAAAATCTTTTAATTAAAGTGGTGTTCCAGATTTTTCGTTCTTTTTTCTATCAGTAGGATTAAGTATAGCTTTTCTCAATCTAAGAGATTTAGGAGTAATTTCTAAAGCTTCATCAGTATTTAGCATGCTTAGTTGTTCAGCAATCGACATTTGTCTAACTGGAGTAAGTACTACATTTTCATCAGTACCCTGAGTTCTCATATTTGTTAATTGCTTACCCTTCATCACGTTAATAATCATGTCACCCGGTTTTGGAGCTAAGCCAACAATCATCCCCTCATAAACAGGGTCATTATGAGTTACAAACATTTCTCCTCTTGCCTGCAAGTTAAATATTGCAAAAGCAACAGCCTTTCCATTAGCCATTGAAATTAATGCACCATTTTTTCTTCCATCCATTTCACCTTCAAATTTCCCATAACCATGAAATATTCTATTAATTACACCAGTGCCTTTTGTTAAAGTTAAAAACCTACTTGTGTAACCCATTAAGCCTCTTGTTGGTGCATGAAAGATTAATCTTTTTTTATTTTTACCGGTATCTTTAAGATCAAGCAACTTACCTTTTCTTCTATTCATAGAGTCAATAATTTTTGATGAAAATTCTTCATCTAGATCAACTGTAATTTCTTCAATGGGTTCCATTCTGTTTCCATTTTCGTCTTTTTGATATAAAACTTTTGGAGGGCTTACTGTCATTTCAAAACCTTCACGTCTCATTTGTGTTAATAAGATTTCAAGCATCAATTCACCACGTCCACTAATTACAAAAGCATCCACATTATTATTTTGAGAAAAACTAATTCCGACATTATTCTGTGCTTCAGTAACTAATCTGTCTCTAATTTGAGTACTCGTTAACTTTTTACCCTCTGTTCCAGCTAAAGGAGAACTATTAACACTTATAGTTATAGACATAGTCGGAGGATCTATTGGAGTTGCAGGAAGTGGTTCATTAACTTCAGGGTCACAAATCGTATCAGCCACGTTAGCTTTTTCTAAACCTGCGATTACAACTATATCTCCAGCTTCACCAACGTCGATGGGCACTTTTTTTGTTCCTTCGTATCTAAAAATTTTAGTTAATCTACCTTCATCAACAATTTCACCTTTAAGGTTGATTGCTTTGATGGGTTGATTTGCTTTAGCTGTACCTTGAGATATCTTTCCAACTAAGCTTCTTCCTAAAAAACTATCTGCGTACAATAAAGTAGATAACATTGCAAAAGGTTTTGTTTTATCAAGATCATCAGGATTAACATGCTCTAAAATTAAATCTAGTAGTGGATGAAGATTTTCCCTTGGTCCATCAACTTCTTTACTTGCCCATCCAGATCTTCCACTAGCGTATAAAACTGGGAAGTCCAACTGCTCCTCGTTTGCGTCTAAACTTACAAACAAATCAAATGTTTCATCTAATACTTCGTTGGCTCTTTGGTCCGCTTTATCTAATTTATTAATTATAACTATTGGCTTTAATCCTTGTTTAAGAGCTTTTGCTAAAACAAATTTTGTTTGAGGCATTACACCTTCAGCAGAATCAATAAGCAACAAAGCTCCATCGGCCATACTTAATACACGCTCAACTTCTGCAGCAAAATCTCTGTGTCCAGGTGTATCAATAATATTAATTCTTGAATCTTTCCAGTTGATTGAAGCAGGTTTAGCTAAAATAGTAATTCCTCTTTCTTTTTCTAATTCACCAGAATCCATCAATCTTTCATCTACAACTTCATTTTCTCTAAATGAACCACTTTGTTTCATAAGAGTATCAATCATAGTAGTTTTACCATGGTCAACGTGGGCAATAATTGTGATGTTTCGAATATTATTATTCATAATTTGAGGCTTTTATACATCAATTGAGTCATTTGAAAACTTAAAAAAGATGATTATTTCCTATTAAAGTAGATTTAATAAAAAAATTAGCTTCTTGCGATTATTAAGAAAACGTATAGATATCGCTATGAAAATTAGACGTATTAAAGGATTAAGAGCATATCTCCTTAAAATTTAAAAAATCTAAATACCTGAATGGAAAACTTTAAATTACTAAAAATAGAAGATTCGTTAAAAAATTCATTGGAAAAAATGAAGTTTACGAAGCCGACACCAATTCAAGCTATGGCAATTCCGGTTGCTTTAGAGGGTAAAGATGTTTTGGGAACAGCACAAACTGGAACTGGTAAAACATTAGCGTTCAGTATCCCCTTAGTTAATAAATTAATATTAGATAAAAATGCATTTGCGTTGGTAATGTGCCCTACTAGAGAATTAGCAAGCCAAGTTATGGCAGCAATTAAAAGCATTATTAGTGATAAGATTAATATTAAAACTGCGCTGCTAATTGGTGGAGAGGCAATGCAAAAACAGCTTAGACAACTAGGTAACAGATCTAGAATAATTGTGGGAACACCAGGAAGAATTAATGACCATCTAAAAAGAAAAAGTTTAAATTTATCAGCTACCAAATACTTGGTATTAGACGAAACAGATAGAATGTTGGACATGGGTTTTACACCACAAATAGAGATGATTTTAAAATTTGTTCCAAAAGATCATCAAACTTTATTGTTTTCTGCAACCTTACCACAAAATATTGTAAGAATTTCTGAAAGATATTTAAATAAGCCTGAAAGAATTTCTACGGGATCAACTTCAGTTCCTATTGCAAAAATTAAACAAGAAACCCTTCAAGTCTTTAAAGAAAATAAATATGATGAGTTAGTAGATCAATTTATAGCAAGAAAAGGATCAATATTAGTTTTTGTTAAAACTAAAAGAGGTGCTGATAAAATGGTTAAGCGTCTTAAAGAAGAAGGTCATTCAGCTGATGCTATTCATGGAGATCTTCGTCAAAGTAAAAGAGATCGTGTAATCACTTCATTTAGAAAAGGCCTTAAGAGAATATTAATTGCAACAGATGTTGCTGCAAGAGGTTTAGATATTCCATTAATTCAGCACGTAATAAATTATGACCTTCCACAAGTGCCAGAAGATTACGTTCATAGAATTGGAAGAACTGCTAGAGCAGGAACAGAAGGTTCTGCTTTAACCTTTCTTACACCAGATGATAGGTCGATGTGGAACGAAATTAGTAAATTAATTGATCCAAATTTTAAACCTGCGCCACGTGGAGCAAGAGGAGATTCAAGAGGTGGTAAAAGAGGAAAAGCGCCATTCAATAAAAAAAGAAAATTCAGAGACGAAAAAAAATCTAGCTATGGAAGATCTAGCTCATCATC
This sequence comes from uncultured Candidatus Pelagibacter sp., assembly GCA_905616455.1. The sequence continues at coordinate 8,960 of CAJQSW010000018.1, forward strand.
AAGAGATGGAGAGAAAAAAAGTTTTGGTTATAAGGGAAAATCTAGTTTTACTAAAAAAGATGATTCAAAACCAACAGGTTTCACAAATAACCCAAAATACTTTGGAAAAAAAACATCCGAAAGTTCATCAACGAGTGGAGAAAAAAAAAGCTCCAGTTTTGATGGAAAGAAGAAGTTTAAAAGCAGAAGTGATAGACCTAAAAGTTTCACTTTCAAAAAACATAGTCAAAAAAGAACTAAAGTCTAAGACTTTTTAGATTTCTCTTTTTTATTTTTTCTTTTTTCTTTCAGGCTTAATTTTGGCTTTTTAGCAGTACTTGAATCTTTAAATGATTTTCCACTGTATCTTTTTGACATATTCTAACCTTATAACAGCTTAATAAAAAAAAAAGCCACCTAAAATGATGGCCTTTGAATTCTTTTTAAAAAAGAGTGGGATTACATATCCATCATATTGTTCAATAATTATTGATTTACTTATCTTTTCTTAAAATTGCTCATCTCAGTTCATCACTTTTTGATAGTTTTAACAAAGCAATTTAAAAAAAATTTAAATAATTGTGGAATAGTAAATATTCAATGTAATAAAATTTAGAATATGATATTTATTTATCAAACAGTTTTAACATTTTTTTATCTTTATAAATTTTTTGGAAAATGTTTTTTTTTAAAAAAGCTATATCAATTTGCGCTAAAACTTTATCTAAGTAATGCATTTCAGTAATCTCAAAAGGTAAGTAGTTAATGCTATCTAAATATTTTATATAATCATTTAAAGTTGGTGCGCCCGAGTTATAAGAAATTATTGGACATTCTAAAAGAATAATTTTACAATTATTTAAAATTTCATTCCCTCCCCTAAGAATATCAATTTCTGAACCTTGAGTGTCAATTTTAAGAAAATCTGGAAAAGGAATTTGATTTTTTTTTTGAATTTCATTCAATGTAATTGCCTTAAGAGTTTTTGGAGCGATTGTATTTTCATAAAAATTAGTTTTTTCAGGAAAATATGAATCCCCCGTGTGTACTTTGCTAAAAAATTGAACGTCTTTATTTTTATCAGAGAGAACATTAATAAAATATTTATGACCAGAATCTTTTAAATATATCTCATTTTCAGCATTTGCTTCAAATAAATAAAATTTACTTTTTTTTAGTGATGTTTTTTTTAGTAATTTAGTCCAATCTCCTTGAAATGCTCCAACATCATATACAGTGTTAATTTCAATTTTATTTTCTAGTAAATGTAAAATTATAGAATTTAATTTTTGCTTATATAGAGAATTAAACAATTTCTCGTATTTTTTTTTAAAAAATTTTACTATCTCAAAATTTATGGAAAACTTTTTATACGATTTAATTTTCATTTTAAGGTTAATTGATACCATAAAAAAAACCCCCAGAAAATTTATTTCTGAGGGTTCTAATTTTTTTTAGTGTATGTATCTAGAGTGCTCTCTAGATGGAACTGTATTACATTCTCATTCACTAGTTCATTAAATATTGATTTACTTATCTTTCCTTAAAATCGCTCATCTAACGTTCATCTATTTGTTCATCCAACGTTTATCTATAGTGCAGACATAAAAAAACCCCCGGAGTGTTAAACAACGGGGGTTTTTATAATTTTTAAGTCTAGATAGACGGGACTACATTCCCATTCCACCCATGCCGCCCATGCCGCCCATTCCACCAGGCATTCCACCAGGCATTCCACCTGCACCACCATCTTTATCATCTGGCTTATCAGCAATCATAGCTTCAGTAGTTACAAGTAATCCAGCAATTGAAGCTGCATCTTGTAAAGCTGTTCTCACAACTTTAACAGGATCTATGATACCTTTTGCAAACATATCAACATACTCTTCATTCTGAGCATCAAAACCTTGATTCTTTTTGCTTTGCTCAAGTAATTTTCCAACTACAACTGAACCATCGACTCCAGCATTTAAAGTTATTTGTCTAATAGGAGCTTGTAAAGCTTTAGCCACTAATGTAACACCAGCTTTTTGATCATCTCCTTTAACTTTAAGTGAGCTTAGGCTTTGTGAAGCGTATAAAAGAGCACAACCACCACCAACTACTATTCCCTCTTCAACAGCAGCTCTAGTTGCATTAAGAGCATCTTCAACTCTATCTTTTCTTTCTTTAACTTCAACTTCAGTTGCACCACCAACTTTGATTATAGCAACTCCACCAGCAAGTTTTGCTAGTCTTTCCTGAAGTTTTTCTCTGTCATAATCAGAAGTTGTTTCACCAACTTGTTGTTTGATTTGAGCACACCTAGCTTCAATCTCAGATTTTTTACCACTACCACTAATGATAGTACTGTTATCTTTATCAACTTTTATTCTTTTACAAGAACCAAGATCGGTAAGTTTAACATTTTCAAGCTTAACTCCGATGTCTTCAGAAATAACCTGACCACCAGTTAAGATCGCAATATCATCAAGCATTGATTTTCTTCTATCACCAAAACCTGGAGCTTTAACAGCAACAACTTTTAAACCACCTCTAAGTTTGTTTACAACAAGAGTTGCAAGAGCTTCACCCTCAACATCTTCTGAAATAATCATTAGTGGTCTACCAGCTTGAACAACAGCTTCTAACAGTGGAACCATCGGTTGTAGGTTGGTTAATTTCTTTTCGTGTAATAGAATAAAAGGATTTTCTAACTCAGTAGTCATTTTATCAGCATTAGTGATGAAGTATGGTGATAAATATCCTCTATCAAACTGCATACCCTCAACAACATCTAGCTCAGTTTCTATTCCTTTTGCTTCTTCAACAGTGATAACACCTTCATTACCAACTTTTTGCATAGCTTTTGCAATCATATTACCAATTTCTTTATCACCATTAGATGAAATAGTACCAACCTGAGCGATCTCGTCACTATCTTTTACTTTTTTAGCTGAAGAAATAAGACTGCCTTTAACATGTTCTACTGCTGCATCAATTCCTCTTTTGACGTCCATAGGGTTCATGCCTGCAGTTACATATTTTACACCTTCTTTAACTATTGCTTGTGCTAAAATGGTTGCTGTAGTTGTTCCATCACCAGCTTCCTCATTTGTTTTACTAGCAACTTCTTTAACCATTTGAGCGCCCATGTTTTCAAATTTATCTTCTAAATCTATTTCTTTAGCAACAGAAACACCATCTTTTGTAATTCTTGGTGCACCATAAGATTTATCAATAACAACATTTCTACCTTTTGGTCCAAGTGTAACTTTTACTGTATTAGCAAGGATATCGACACCTCTTATCATTGCTGCTCTTGCTTCAGAGTCAAACTTTATAACTTTTGCCATTTTATTTTCTCCTTTTAATT
>CAJQSW010000019.1 GCA_905616455.1 uncultured Candidatus Pelagibacter sp.
CAATTACTTGTTTTTCCATATGGGTTTTCTTTTTTCTAAGAATGCAGATATGCCTTCCATAGCATCCATTGACATCATATTTTGTGTCATCATTTTACTGGTATATGCATATGCTTTTCTTAGTGGCATCTCTAACTGTTTATAAAAAGTTTGCTTACCAATTTTAATTGTTAAATTAGATTTTGAAGCGATTTTTTTAGATAATTTTAGAACCTCATTGTCTAATTTTGATTTAGAAAAATGGTCATTAATTAAACCAATTTCTTTGGCATAATTTGCTTTAATAGGCTCACCAGTTAAGAGCATCTTCATTAATCTTTTTCTATTCACTTTTCGGCTAACTGCTACCATTGGAGTGCTACAGAACAGTCCTATATTTACTCCTGGTGTTGCAAATATTGCGTCATTGGTACTATAAGCTAAGTCACAACTTGCAACCAACTGGCATCCAGCAGCAAAAGCTGCTCCATGAACTTTAGCAATAACAGGTTTTTTACCCTCAACAATATGAAGCATTAATTTAGAACAAAGGTTAAATAATTTTTGATATTTAGCTTTATTTTTTAAACCATTTACTTCTTTTAAATTATGCCCAGCACTAAAACCTTTTCCAGCACCCTCAATAATTATTACTTTAATGTTTTTATCGTTATCTAATTTTTTAAAAGCTTGAATTAGATCACCTAAATTTCTAAATGAAAGTGAGTTATATGTTTTAGATTCATCGATAATTATTGAAGCTATTTCTTTGTCTAAAATTTTAATCTTAATATTACTCAAGCTTTCCATCTTCTCTCATTTTAGCTCTAATTTTTGTAGCTGATATTTTTTGTATCTCTTCAGATAATACTACTTCTTCAATTTTATATCCAACACCTCTTCCATAGCAAATATTGGTAATATTTGGCACCATCATCACTTTAAATTGCCCTTCGAATTCTGGGTTTAGCTTTTCTTCAATATTTTTTTTAACAGTCTCAAAATCAAATGGATTATCGTCTACACCTTGCACATCTCTTATTTGAATACAAACTTGACCTGTTTTTTTAACTATTTCTTGAAATAAAGCATAATGACCATCATGAAATGGTTGCCATCTTCCTAACATTTGTGCTGTTGGTTTTTTATTATCCCATTCGTGAGCCATATTTATATTTCCTTTGCTATTTTAGGAGCCCAATTTTCAGCATCCTGTGTTGTTACATGATAATCATATTTTTCTGGTTTTACAAACATGGCGTTTGTATCAGCAAACCTTCCTTCTTTTATAGTATCAACCCAAACTATATAGTCTGCATTAAATAGCTCTCTAGCAGCAGGTGTTGGGCAAATAAAGTCTGCAACTACATGCTTGCCATCTTGCTTGTACTTTTCAGCTATTTCAGCCATTCGTTTTGCCTGTCTTTTTCTTCCTTCCTCTGAAAAATCCCAATCATCTGCAGCTTTTCTTACCTCATCTGCATTAATCCATTTCGCGTTTATTAATGGAACTAATTTGGATGCTAGAGTTGTTTTACCTGAACCAGGTAAACCCATAATTAATATTTTCTTCATAGTGACTTTAACTTTCTGCACATATGGGTTAATAAAATTTAATATTATAGGAATTATTAAAATTAATCTATTATATTTGTTGCTATCCACTTATGAAATTGATGGGTTGGATTATCCATAACTGGTGAGAAATTACCTCCATTATATGCTGGTGATGCTCTACCTGCCTGCATTTCCTCAATAGCAAAAATATCTTCTATCATAACTTCTTTCCAAAATTTTGAATTTTCTTTTCTCATTTCCTTAAAGTCATCACCATAAGCACTCTCTTCTCCAACATAATACATCTCTATATGTTCTTTAGTTTCATTAGTAGATATAGGCTCTAACCAAAAAATATAAAAGTGGTCTATGTGTAAACCAACCATAACATTTGGAAATAAAGCAACATACTCTGCATTTAAAGCTAGATCTTCTGGCCAAGAAGGAAAGCTATTAAATTTTTTATTTCCCTTAATTGGTTGATTGTATTTATAGCTACCCTGTCCTGCAAATCTATTTGGCAGCCCTTGTATATGGTAATGATCGCTTATATTTGACGTTTTATTTAACTCAGGATGAATAGTTGGTAAATGATAGCTCTCACAATAATTTTCAATTGCAAATTTCCAGTTACTCTTAACATTTAGGTTAATGTAACCGTAATCCTTAGCGTGTCTTATTAGTTGTTGGTCATCTTTGGAGATAAATTTTGACCACCTGGCCTCAAGTGGTTTGATATAATCATTAAATTCAATTTCATTATTGTTTAAATTGATAAAAATCATATCCATCCAAACCTTAGATCTGACTTCTTTTAAATTGCTCTTTGATTTATCAAAGTTATCTACTTGATGAATATTTAAGCCACCTATGTGGGGGGTTGCAACTAAGGACCCTCTAAAATCATAAGACCATGAATGATACGGGCATCTTAAGACATTCCTCAGGGTACAAGGTTCATTTAGGATCTTTAAACCTCTGTGACTACAGACATTATGAAAAACTCTAATTTTCTGGTCATTTCCTCTAATTATAATTAGAGGTATCCCCAAAAGCTCAAAAGGTTTAGCGTCTCCTATATCTGGAACAGAACTTCCAACGCCAATTACAGTCCATTTATCTGAGAAAATCTTATCTCTTTCAATCTTGAGGTATTCACTGTTGGTATAACACTCGTTAGGGAGGCCATGAGCTTCCTCAATCGGTTTATCAACAGCCTCTATTTTTTTGAGGTCAAGGATTGCTGAGAGCAAAGAATTGTCATTTTTTTTACCCATAAAAAATCCTAACATTGGGGAAACTTTTGACAACAAATATCTTTATCCACAAGATGAATTTCTTTGACAGCTTTTACAAAAAAGATAATGATCGGAAAAAATGAATTTTTCACTTGAGGTAGGACCTCACACAGACCTAGATACACTACCTCCAGTTAAGGATGTTTATATAACTATGCTTCCTGGTGGAGACTATAAAGAGACGGCTGAAAAAGCTGATGCTTTAGTAAAAAAAGGATTTAATCCTGTTCCACATTTTCCAGCTAGATCAATTAATGATGAGGCACAACTTAAAGATTACATTTCAAGATGTAAAGATGTGGGTACAAAACAGGCTTTAGTAATTGGTGGTAGTAGAGATCCAATTGGAAAATTTGATAGTTCAATTCAAATTTTAGAGACAGGATTTTTTGATGGAATTAAAATAGGAATAGCAGGACATCCAGAAGGAAGTCAGGATATGTCCGATACAAAATTAGAAAAAGCCATGATAGATAAAAAACCTTACGCCGACTATATAGTGACCCAGTGGTTACTAGAGAGTCAACCTATCGTAGATTTCATTTCTAAGCAGTCAGTACCAGTGCATGTAGGAATTACTGGGCCAATGAAAATAACTAGCTTAATAAAATTTGCTAATATTGTCGGGGCGAAAAATTCCATTAATTTTCTTAAGTCTAATTTTAGTAAGGCGTTAGATTTATTGAAACCTAAAGACCCTAATGAATTAATTGGGAAAGTGAAAGAGTTTACTGGTAACTTCCACATTTATACATTCGGCGGCTTGAAGGAAACTAACAAGTGGTTGAAGGAGAACGGTTATGTCTAATGAATTTGACTATACTAAACTAAAACATGCTGCTTCAGTTGATCAATCAGATCGTGAAGTACCATATAATTTAAGACAGAGTGGACCTACAAAAGTTGAAATGTTAATTTCAACAAGAGTAAGAAAATCTCCATACTGGCATCTATCAATGGAAGCTGGTTGTTGGAGAGCAACTGTTTACAATCGTATTTATCACCCAAGAGGTTATGTAAAACCTGAAGATGGTGGAGCGATGGTAGAATACGAAGCAATTAAAAATCACGTTACTATGTGGAACGTTGCTGTTGAAAGACAAATTAGAGTTAAAGGTCCTGATGCAGAAAAATTTACAGACTACGTAATAACTAGAGATGCAACTAAAATCTCACCTATGAGAGCAAGATATGTAATTCTTTGTAATGCATATGGTGGAGTTTTAAATGATCCTATTCTTCTTAGAATTTCAAAAGATGAATTTTGGTTCTCATTATCAGACTCTGATATTGGAATGTATCTTCAGGGTGTGAATGCTGATGGAAGATTTGATTGTACAATAGAAGAAATTGATGTTTGTCCAGTACAAATTCAAGGACCTAAATCAAAAGCTTTGATGAAAGATCTTTGTGGAGATCAAGTTGATTTTGACAATATGCCATTCTATGGATTAGCTGAAGTTAAAGTTGGTGGAAGAAGTTGTGTAATTTCACAATCTGGTTTCTCAGGTGAAGCTGGTTATGAAATTTATTTGAGAGAAGCAACTAAATATGCTGATGATATGTGGAATGCTGTTCTTGAAGCTGGTAAAAAACATAGCTTAATGGTTATAGCTCCTGCTCACCATAGAAGAATTCAAGCTGGAATTCTTTCTTGGGGTCAAGACATGGATCATCAACACAATCCTTTTCAGTGTAACCTTGGTTACCAAGTTTCATTAGCTGGCAAAGGTGAGTGGAATAAAAAAGCTGATTATGTTGGAAAAGCTGCATTAGAGAAAATGGGTGCTGAAATTAAGGATGGAAAAAAACCTTATAAACTTCAACTAGTTGGACTTGAAATGGGTGGAAAACCAATTGAAGAATATGCTCCAGACTTCTGGTTAGTATCACCTGAGAATGGTGGAGATCCAGTTGGGTTTATTACTTCACCTTGGTATCATCCTGAAAAAGGTCAAAATATTGCAATGGGATATGTACCATTTGATGGAACATTAAATGCAAACGGATTCCCTAAAGGAAAAGCTGGAACTAAATACAAAGTTCACTTACCTGCAGAATATTCTGACACTCCAGGAACGCCTGTTGATGCAGTGGTAGTAGATATGCCATTTACAGAGTCTTATAACGCAAATACTAGAGAAGTCGTTAAAGGTTAAATTAATTACTTGGGGGAGATTAAATTTTCCCCCATTGATAATGACAAAAACATTCCTAATCGTAGTTTGCATAATAATAGTAATTGCTTTAATACT